>NZ_JAFCXG010000034.1:0-544 GCF_049898185.1 Acinetobacter sp. 40AMC3-4 | reverse complement strand
AAAAACGTTTACGCTGGTATTGGCGTAATCCTACAGATCTGAGCTCGTGGCATATTGATGAAACCTATGTAAAAGTGAATGGACGATGGTCTTATCTGTATCGTGCAGTCGATCAACGTGGCGATACCATTGATTTTTATCTTTCTTCTAGACGTAATACCAAATCAGCATATTGTTTTCTTGGAAAAATTTTAAATAATGTGAAGAAGTGGCAAATTCCACAAGTGATCAACACGGATAAAGCACCCACATATGGACGTGCTTTATCACGGTTAAAACGGGAAGGTAAATGTCCACCAGACCTTGAGCACAGGCAGATTAAGTATAAAAATAACGTGATTGAATGTGATCATGGCAAGCTAAAGCGGATCATCAGGGCCACATTAGGATTCAAATCTATGAAGACGGCTTATGCCACAATTAAAGGTATTGAAGTCATGCGTGCACTACGTAAAGGACAAGCATCGTCATTTTATTATGGTCAGCCTCAGGGTGAAGTGTGTCTAATCAACAGGGTTTTCGGTCTCTAAGTACTTTTTAAAGG
>NZ_JAFCXG010000033.1:0-780 GCF_049898185.1 Acinetobacter sp. 40AMC3-4 | reverse complement strand
CATGGCTAAGGCTAAGTTTGAACGTAATAAGCCACACGTTAACGTGGGCACAATTGGTCACGTTGACCATGGTAAAACAACTTTAACAGCTGCAATTGCAACTGTATGTGCGAAGAAATTCGGTGGCGAAGCGAAAGACTACGCTGCAATCGACTCTGCACCAGAAGAAAAAGCACGTGGTATTACAATTAATACTTCACACGTAGAATACGATTCTCCAACTCGTCACTACGCTCACGTAGACTGCCCGGGTCACGCCGATTATGTTAAAAACATGATTACTGGTGCTGCTCAGATGGACGGCGCGATCCTTGTATGTGCTGCGACTGATGGTCCTATGCCACAGACTCGTGAACACATCCTGCTTTCTCGTCAGGTAGGTGTACCTTACATCGTTGTATTCTTGAACAAATGCGACCTTGTAGACGACGAAGAGCTTCTTGAGCTAGTTGAAATGGAAGTTCGTGAACTTCTTTCTACTTACGACTTCCCGGGTGATGACACTCCAGTGATCCGTGGTTCTGCTCTTCTTGCGCTTAACGGTGATGACAGCCAATACGGCGAGCCAGCGGTAGTTGCGCTTGTTGAAGCACTTGACTCTTACATTCCAGAGCCAGAGCGTGCAATTGACCTTCCATTCCTTATGCCAATTGAAGACGTATTCTCAATCTCTGGTCGTGGTACAGTAGTAACTGGCCGTGTAGAGACTGGTATCGTTAAAGTAGGTGAGTCTGTAGAAATCGTTGGTATCCGTGATACTCAAACTACTACAGTAACCGG
>NZ_JAFCXG010000032.1:0-813 GCF_049898185.1 Acinetobacter sp. 40AMC3-4 | reverse complement strand
TAGGGTGTGTTGACACTTTTAGCTTAAAAAAATAGCGAAGTAGTAAAATCAAATCGCCAAACCCAATTTTACTATTCGCTATGCCTCGTACCATGCTGACAGATCAACACTGGCAAAAGTTGAAAGTTATTCTGCGTAATTTATCCATTCACCACAACTCAAATTTACGCAATTTTATTGAAGCTATTCTCTATAGAATTAGAACAGGCTGTCCGTGGCGAGATATTCCTTCTTGTTTTGGTCATTCAAACTCTATTTTCAAACGTTTTAATCGTTGGTCAAGCAGCGGTAAGTTACTTAGATTATTCAAATTACTAGCCTCATGCCCCGATATGGAGTGGATTTTTATTGATGGCTCTCATGTACGTGCTCATCAACATTCTGCCGGTATAGCGAATCAATCTATTTCTAAAAGTGTAGGAGGAAACTCCTCAAAAATACATTTGATTGTTGATGCACATGGCAATCCTATTGATTTCATGATTACCGATGGAACCACACATGATGTTAAAGTTGCACCTGATTTAATATCAACATTAGATTTAAAAGAGACAAAAGTGGTATGTGCAGATAAAGGCTATGATTCAGAACCACTGCGTGAACAGATCAGGAAAACAGGGACTAAAGCGAATATACCAAAGAAAACAAATAGCCAATCGAACAATGACCATATGGACTGGTGTTTATATAAAATCAGGCATTTAGTTGAAAATATGTTTTGTAGATTAAAGCAATTTAGAGGAATAGCTACTCGATATGACAAGCTCAAAAGAAATTATCAAAGTTCTGTTGCTTTAGCCTGTATATTTTTAT
>NZ_JAFCXG010000031.1:0-1158 GCF_049898185.1 Acinetobacter sp. 40AMC3-4 | reverse complement strand
AAGGTCTTCATGTCATTGGTGCCTTTAAAGATGGTCGGTTCAATATAGAAACCTTGACCGACTTCCTGACGTGCTTCACCACCGGTCAGGATCTGTGCACCTTCTTCACGGCCAGTGGCAATACAGCCCAGAATCTTGTCCTGCTGTTCCTGAGAAGCTTGCGCGCCAATCATAGTATCAGTATCCAGTGGATGACCGGTTTTAATGCGTTGTACCCGTTCTACTGCACGCGCTAAAAACTCATCGGCAATACTTTCCTGTACCAAGGCCCGGGAAGGGCAGGTACAGATTTCACCTTGATTCAGGGCAAACATGGCAAAGCCTTCCAGTGCCTTGTCCAGATAATCGTCTTCCTGATCCATGATGTCGGCAAAGAACAGATTCGGTGATTTACCGCCAAGTTCCAGCGTTACCGGAATAATATTTTCAGTTGCATACTGCATTATCATTTGGCCGACGGCAGTCGAGCCGGTAAAGGCAATCTTGGCAATACGGGGATTGGTCGCCAGTGGACGGCCGACTTCGACCCCGTAGCCATTGACGATGTTCAACACGCCCGGCGGCAAAATATCCTGAATCAGTTCAGCCAGAACCAGAATACTGACCGGAGTCTGTTCCGCAGGTTTCAGCACGATACAGTTACCTGCAGCTAGGGCAGGTGCCAGTTTCCAGGCAGCCATCAGAATCGGGAAGTTCCACGGGATAATTTGACCCACGACGCCCAACGGTTCATGAAAATGATAAGCAATGGTATCTTCATCGATTTCGGAAATGCCGCCTTCCTGTGCACGGATACAGCCGGCAAAATAACGGAAATGGTCAATGGCCAGCGGAATATCGGCAGCCAGTGTTTCACGAATTGGCTTACCATTGTCCCAGGTTTCTGCCACAGCCAGCAGTTCCAGATTTTGTTCCAGACGATCTGCAATTTTCAGCAGGATATTGGAGCGGGTGGTCGGTGATGACCGGTTCCATTGCTCTTTGGCTTTATGCGCTGCATCAAGCGCCAACTCAATGTCTTCTACAGAAGAACGCGGCACTTTGGTAAAGACTTTGCCATCTACCGGAGAGATATTGTCAAAGTATTCACCTTTGACTGGAGCGACCCATTCGCCGCCAATGAAATTATCGTATTGTGCTTTAAAATGAACTTTTGAA
>NZ_JAFCXG010000030.1:0-1830 GCF_049898185.1 Acinetobacter sp. 40AMC3-4 | reverse complement strand
TAGCTACTCGATATGACAAGCTCAAAAGAAATTATCAAAGTTCTGTTGCTTTAGCCTGTATATTTTTATGGCTACCTTTATAGGGTTAATTATGAACAGTAAATGTCAACAGACCCTAGTTAAATCCAAGGCATGAATGTAAAAAGGTGTTTCTCATGAAACACCTTTTTTGTAGATAGGTTTTTATCAGTTTTTATACTTTGCTGCTGATCTGCGCTTCAGGAAAGATCAGATTGAATTTGGGGACATAAAAGCTTTGCAGCAATTTGGCTTTGGAAAAATCTGGAAATATATTTTCGGCATCTTGCCATTCTACTTGCGAGAGTTTGGAGAGGTGACCGCGGAACTGTGGACTAAACTGAAAACGCTGCCCTTTCCAGGCTTGCTGGATTTTCAACATAGACGCTGGAATATGATGACTATTAATGTAGAACTGGCGTGCAGATTTAGTTTTCTTCAGCCGAATCGTCATATGCTGGTTTTGATGCTGAATCTGACACAGCACTTCCTGATCCTTTTCCTGCCATTCAAATTGCGCATGTTCTTTGGGAATGCCCCATAAATGCTGACCGTGTACCACAGACTCATAGGTAGACACATAAATTTTAGGAATCGAGCTGAGGCGCCGTTTACTAATTAAAGGATGATCTAGAATCAGTAACTCATCATAAGGGCCAATCGGCGAGGTGTGATAACGCACCAACAAGACTTGGACCATACGACCCAGCGGAGAAGGTGCGATCCGGAATTGTTTTGCTTGCTCGATAAAGCTTGGGGTCAACCAATAATTCAGAATAAAACCCTCACCCTGCAAACGCCAAGGTGGAAACTGGTGGATATTTTGCTCCTGTAATAATGCATGCTTCATTCTTATTCTCTTGTCTTTAGTCGGCAGGTCACTGCATTATGAGTTATAAAAGATTAATATATAGTCATTCACAACCATTACTTCTAAGTAGATGAGTTAATAAATGTTAAAGAAATCATTATGTGTCATCGCACTTGCTGCGGTCAGTCTGCCAAGCTTTGCTGCAAATACGATTATTGAGATGAAGACTTCATCTGGAAATATTGAAATTGAACTCTTCAATGACAAAGCCCCAATCTCGGCAAAGAACTTCGAAAGCTATGTAAAGAGCAACTTCTATAAGGACACGATTTTTCACCGCGTCATTCCAGGCTTTATGGTGCAGGGTGGTGGCTTTGATGTGAACATGCAAGAAAAAGCCAATAATAAAGCACCCATTAAAAATGAATCATCGAATGGTCTGCAAAATAAACGCGGTACTTTAGCCATGGCCCGTACCAATCAGCCGGATTCTGCCCGAGCACAATTCTTTGTAAACCTGGTCGATAATGATTTCCTGGATCGTTCTGCTAGAAATGCCGGCTATGCGGTATTTGGTAAGGTCACTAAAGGCATGGATATCGTCGATCAGATTGCCAAAGTACCGACCCGAAACTATGGAATGCATCAAAATGTGCCGGTGAACCCTGTAAAAATCACCAGTGTGACGATTAAAGCACCAGTCGTAAAAAATTAGGCATAGAATAAAGCAGAAATATTTAATTTATATTTCTGTTTTAAAAATATGTACTTATGTAATGAATTGTATGGAATTGAACCAATTTGGTGCATAAAAATAAAACACTCGTGATTCCTGTGCGTTAAAAGCGCTTGCACGTGTAAGAAATTGCCCTATAATGAGCACATACCGACGAGATAGATGGAAACGAACGAAGCAGAATGGCGGAGTTGTTGAGTTTATCGAAGTCCAGCTTCTGGCACTGACGAGGTGTTAGAAAGATCATTAAGAGATTATGAAGAAC
>NZ_JAFCXG010000029.1:0-2162 GCF_049898185.1 Acinetobacter sp. 40AMC3-4 | reverse complement strand
ATCGTCATTTTATTATGGTCAGCCTCAGGGTGAAGTGTGTCTAATCAACAGGGTTTTCGGTCTCTAAGTACTTTTTAAAGGAAACATCATCGACTCAAATCTCTATTTGCAACAGTGCCTGATTAACCACGATTGTTTAACTAATATGAACAAAGTCGTGAAACATTGGTCAAAGAATAGGCGTGGAACGTGAAAAATCATAAAAAAAGCCCGAACAGGGATGTTCGGGCTATCAACTAGGAACTACAGCGTTGAATTTTCAAGAGAATTATAACACATTTCGTATAAGGTGTATTATGTTAATTTTAGAAAAATTAATTAATTTTCAGAATCATAGTGACTCATATCACCAGATAATAAGATTTCTTAAATTTTCTCTGATAACACTTTAACCAATGACTTTAATTCTTCTTTTAGTTTATTTAAATTTTCAAGTTGAATACTTTGAGTCAGCTCTTTAGGAATCATTTCTGCGGCAGCTCGTAGCTCTCGACCCTTTTCTTTTAATGAAATAAGGACTCTTCTTTCATCATTAGGATCACGTGATCGATTAATAAGTTCAGACTTTTCCATTCTTTTTAGTAAGGGCGTTAGTGTCCCACTATCCAGGTGTAAAATTTGTCCAAGATCACCCACACTTACACATTCTTTTTCCCATAAAACCAACATCACTAAATATTGAGGATAAGTGAGTCCGAGAGGTGTAAGAAAAGGGCGATAAGCTTTTACGATTAAATTAGATGCAGCATAAATAGGAAAACATAGTTGCTCATCTAGGCAAAGCTGATTCTTGGACATAGCTTTTTATTTGGTATAGACAGTGGTCGATACCTGTATATTACCTCGAATAGCGTTGGAATAAGGACATACTTGATGCGTTTGTTCCACGATCTTCTCTGCATCAGCTTGTGAAATACCTGAAAGAGTGACATCTAAGTGTACTGTTAAGGAAAATCCACCATTGCCATTAGCAACCATGCCAACAGTACTCAGGACTTCTACATCGTTATCACGGATTTTATGTTCTTTATTGCTACGAGTTACATGGATCACGGCATTTCCAAAGCATGCAGCATAGCCAGCTGCAAATAATTGCTCAGGATTCGTTGCATCACCTCGACCACCTAATTCTTTTGGCAAAGCTAATTTTAGTTCTAAGATACCATCTTCACTACGAATATTCCCTGAACGTCCACCGATTGCTTTAACTTGGGTAGAATAAAGATTACTCATTTTAATTACCTTTAAATAATATATTGTGTGCAATATAATTGTATAAAATTTAATTTATGTCAAATTTTTTATATGCGATTTAACATAATGGCTGTTTTACGCAATAAAAAAACCTGGGCACCAACCCAGGTCTAAAATTTAAAAAACAGATAAATATCAGTGCAATAAACTCATTTTTCTAATTTCGCATAACGTGTATTATGTTAATTTTAGGAAATTTAAACACTTACCTGATAATTTAACTGTAGTTCATCCGCATTTTCCCCTCTAATGCCCCAGTTTTCTTTAGGAGTTTCAAATATAGTTATCTCAACATCATTTGAATCAATACCGCATAGATTGTTTATATTTTCGAATAGAGTCTTAATAAATGCTTTTTTAGTCTCTTTTGTTCGTCCATCGAACATGGAAATTTCAATAATTATATAAGATGTACTGCGGTCTGCTGGATATATAAAATTTTTGGATTCTAGTGGAATAAAACGTTGAAACCTTTTTTCTTCAGGGTATTTTAATTCTTTAACTAAAGCCTGATGGATAGCTTTACTTAAATTATCACGATGTAATTCTATAGTTTCATCTAAAGCATAAATTTTTATCTGAGACATTACTTTCTCTAAATTAAAACCCTAATTTTAGCTTAATCTCCCCCTCCCATTTAAGATAATGGCTGTTATACGAAATGAAAAAACCTAGACTCTGGTCTAGGCTTAAAATTTAAAAAATGAATAGCTACCGATTTTGTAGACACCTTTTAGTTAGATAAAAAAGCAATTTTTTTGATCTTTAAAGAATGAGGATATAAGCTGTTTAAAACTTAATTCTAATTGGTTAATAGGTGAAAAATGAAATTAGCAGAAGCTCTCTTACTTCGAAGTGATCAACAAAAAAAAATTATTTCACTAAAACAACGTATCAATGCAAATGTA
>NZ_JAFCXG010000028.1:0-5448 GCF_049898185.1 Acinetobacter sp. 40AMC3-4 | reverse complement strand
GCGAAAGCGAGATTCAATAGAGTTTGAGCGAAGCGAAAACCAAGGGCAATTTTTTACTCCCTGGGCTTTTAATTATTTTTAAGCTTTTAAATGCTTTTAATTAAGCTGTAATCCTTTATACACAAGGGTTTCAGAGCCAATAAAACTAGGTTTATCGACCCATAAAACTAGGTTTATCGACCCATAAAACTAGGTTTATCGACCCATAAAACTAGGTTTATCGACCTTAAAACTAGGTTTATCGACCCATAAAACTAGGTTTATCGACCTTAAAACTAGGTTTATCGACCTCAAATCAAGATGATTTACAAATCAATTAAAATAGTCTATTGTACGACCTAGTTTAATTATAAATTTATTATTAGAAATGAGTGAATTAATCGTAAAGGATAATGCTTTAATTCAAGCTAGCTATACCCTAGATACAGTTGAACAAAGGCTGATCCTATTAGCCATTGCTGAAGCTCGAGAAACAGGGCATGGGATAACTGAAAATAGCCTTTTAGAAGTACATGCAAGTAGTTATATCAATACCTTTAATGTCGAGAAACACACTGCTTATACCGTGCTTCGGGATGCATCTAAAAGCTTATTTGATCGCTATGTCACGTATCATGACATTAATCCTAAGACTGGTAAGGATCGTAGCTTTCACTGTCGTTGGGTCGATAAAATTGGATATGAACCTCAATCCGGGATCGTTTTCCTACGTTTCACGCAAGACATTGTTCCACTCATAACTCGACTGGAAGAAAACTTTACTAAATATGAATTGGAGCAGGTTTCGAGATTAACTAGCTCTTATGCTATTCGGTTATACGAGTTATTAATTCAATGGAGATCTGCCGGTAAAACGCCAATTTTTGATCTATCGATCTTTAGACAACAACTTGGTGTCGAAGCTCATCAATACAAAACAATGAGTAATTTTAAAACGTATGTTTTAGAGTTTGCCCTCAAGCAAGTAAATGAGTTAACCGATATAACGGCTAAATATGAACAACATAAAAAAGGACGTTCAATTTCCGGTTTTTCTTTCAGTTTTAAGCAGAAAAAAACCAACTCTGACAAAGTAATTAAGGGAACGGATACATTAGCTCTTTTCTCCAAAATGAGTGATAAACAACGTCATCTCTTTGCCAACAAACTTTCTGAATTACCTGAGATGGGGCGATATTCAGAAGGCACCGAAAGCTACCAGCAATTTGCTGTGCGCATTGCAGAAATGCTTCAAGATTCTCAAAAATTCCAAGAATTATTCCCTTATCTTCAAAAAGTTGGCTATCAAGCTGCCTAAAATTTATACTTGATCATTTGTCTATTAGGCAGTCTAATAGACAACAACTTTTGACAGAGTTAGGCATAGATTTACAACATGAAAAGCCTTACAGTTCTTGAGCTTTCTAAGCTTTACAATATCAATAGACAAACGATTTACAACAACATAAAGAAAGGAATTTTAAGTAAAAATTCTGATAATAAAATTGATCTAGCCGAGGCTATCCGTGTTTTTGGTGAACCTTCAAAAAAACTAGATGTAAAAGAGTCTGTAAAAATAGACAGTCCAAATTCGGCAGAAGTTTTACTACTTAGGCAACAGATAGACATGCTGAAAAATCAACTTGATGATGCAAAAGAGCGTGAATCCTTTTATCAAAATCAAATTGAGATGATGCAACGTCTACTGGAAGCACCCAAACCAAAGATCCAAGAGCCTAGTGAACCCGAACTCCCTAAATCAGCTCCCATTGTAGAAATGAAGGAAGAGGTGATAGTAGTTCCACCAAAAGAGAACAGATTAACTACTCCAGAGAACAAACGTATCCCTGTTCCAGAACACGTTGAGCCTGAACCTAAAAAAAGGGGTTTCCTGAGCCGTTTTTTCCTTCCTTATGGTTAGCCAGGACTCCAGTTTTTTGATGAGCCAATTTCAGTGCAAGCACATGAAATAATGACTCATCAAAAAACCGGATGAGGTTTATTAAAACTGAACAAAACCGTGGAACATTGCTTAAATAGTAAGCGTGGAACATGAAAAATCATTAAAAAAGCCCAACTGAGTGCAGTTGGGCTTTTTTGTATACGATAAGACTATGATTTATATAGAATAAAAAAGAGCATTTCGTATAAGGTGTATTATGTTAATTTTAGGAAAACTTATAATCAGAATAATTAACAGCCACTGTTTTATTGGTAGCTATTAATTATTTAAAGGATTGTAATTTTTACCTATGAGTACTTTGATCTTTTGTTTTCCAAAGAGAGTATAGAATTCCTGTAAACAAGATGATGAACGTGATCGAAAGGGAGACTGGCGGTGGAATTTTTGCTATACCTAATCCATCAGCTATAAAAATTTTTGATCCAATAAAGACTAACAATACTGCTAATGCGTACTTCAAATAATGGAAGCGGTCGACCATTGCTGATAGGGCAAAATATAAAGCACGTAATCCCAAAATTGCGAAAATATTTGAAGTATAAACAATAAATGGATCTGTCGTAATCGCAAAAATCGCAGGAACACTATCTATTGCAAAGATCAGATCTACAAATTCAATCATGATCAAGGCTAGAAAAAGTGGTGTCATAAACCAGGTTAATTGGTTAGTTTTTGGATCAATCTTTTTCACCCAGAACTTCTCTGCATGAAGCTGCTCAGTGACACGAAATCTTTTTTTAATAAAGTTCAAAATAGGAGAATTTCCGACTTCATATTCTTTATCAACACTTAGCCACATTTTTATCCCTGTAAAAATAAGAAAGGCTGCAAATATATAAAGAACCCATGAAAATTGGCTGACCAGTGTTGCGCCCACGCCAATCATGATAGCTCTTAGAAAAATTACACCTATAATTCCCCAAAATAAGACTCTATGCTGATAAATTCTTGGTATCGAGAAATATGAAAAAATCATTGCAATGACAAAGATATTATCCATCGCTAATGATTTTTCAATTACAAAACCGGTTACATAGTTAATCCCTGCCGTGGGTCCGAGATACCACCACACCCATGCGCCGAAAAGTAAACCTAATGTAATATAAAATGCTGATAGTGCTAAGCTTTCTTTAACACCAATCTCTCTTACCTTACGATGAAATACTCCAAGATCTAGAATAAGCAGGACAAGTACAATAAGGATAAAGAAAATCCACATCCAAACAGGTTTATCTAAAAAATTCGAAAATAGAACGTCCATAGTTTTCCTCTGCTTATACTTGAACCGTACCGGGTTTGTCGGAGATTTTTTGATTAAAGAAAGAGTGCAGTATTTCTATTTGAAGCTGCAATCTTTGACGCAATTTTGAGTTTAGTGAAGTTTGAATCAGACATTTTTTCTCAATACATGACGATCTCTAATCTTAACTTCAATTAAATGCTCAAATAAAAGAGTAATTATAAATGAGTCCTTGCGATTTAAGTTATTCATCGTCTTTGTGATGATCATTATCGAATAGCTTACAAGTAAAAATTATTGCTAATATGACTAGGCTAGAAGAAATACCAGCATATAAGTTGGCTAAAGTTCCACCAAAAACAACAAGATCTTCTAAAAACAA
Source organism: Acinetobacter sp. 40AMC3-4 (assembly GCF_049898185.1). Taxonomy (GTDB): domain Bacteria; phylum Pseudomonadota; class Gammaproteobacteria; order Pseudomonadales; family Moraxellaceae; genus Acinetobacter. The sequence continues at coordinate 1,884 of NZ_JAFCXG010000028.1, read as the reverse complement.
GATGACTATAACTATAATAGATACATGTAATATAATAAGTTTTAGATCATGAAACTTATTAATTGATAGTGTCTTAAGAAAAGAACTATTGTCAAAAATAGCTTGTTGAATAAATAATTTATAAAAACCTGCTGAAATTAAATGAAATGTAATAGCAATTAACGAGACATCGAGGATTTTTAAAAATTTAACAACAACTATTTTTACTTCAAAATTAGTTGCATATATATTTTTTATAATAAAAATTATTGCATCAATTAGAAGATATATAGTTGATAAATATAAAAAAATAGAAGATATTATGCAATTTATAATAACTATAATAACTAAATATCTACTCTTTTCAAAAAAATTTTGTAGCACTTGATAACATCCCTTAAAATGAGGCTTTGTTGCATAAATATGTAAGCACCTGATTTAAATAAATTTAATTTTGGATCAAAAAATAATCAAAACTTTTAAAATCATATAGTTATGATATCTTTGTGCAACAAAGCCGTCCAGTACTGGAAACTACATCATAACCTCTCTGATTAACTGAATCAGCTAATTGTCCTAAGGTCATCATAGCTACATAAAGTTCCCAATTCTTCCTGTTAAATGCCTTAATTCTGCAATAGGCATTCCCCAAGAGAGTTCTTTTTCAAACCATTCAATAGATTCACCTAAAGACTTAATAATATCGAATTGGCTCAATGCCATGATTGATTTCCTATCACTTATAAATTAAAGAGCTTACGATCACGTTCATCAGTCAAATACTTGTCCATCTGTGCAATCAATTTTGCCCGGGCCTGTTCATCTTCTTCAGTGATTTTTAGCATACAAGATCCGATTAGAATTTTGCGTCTAGTATCATCTTTACGAGCCTGTTCTTTCTCTTTAGCACGTTCTCTTGCAAGTGCTGCCTGTCTTTGAGCTTTAAGCTGTTTCAGCTTTTCTTCCTGGGCTTTAATTTTGCTGTCTAGTGTTTCAGTAACGCTCATTAATCCAATACCATCATCCTGGGAAACCATCCCTAACATAAGCGCACTTGAATATGCATTCAAGGTGCTATATGTATAGTAATGTTTTCCTCGAAGAGCGCACTTATGCAAACTTCGTTTGCAAGTCCGATTGGGGTCTCCCCAATACCCCGACAACCGTATGCACGGTCGTAATTCACTACGTGAAAATTTAAAAGCGAAAAACAGGCATGGCGATTTACCACTTTTCAGTTAAAACCGTAGCACGATCTGCAGGGCGTTCCGCCACTGCTGCAATCGCCTATCGGGCAGGTGAAAAGATTTATTGCGAACGCGAAGGCCGGGAACATGATTACAGCCGAAAAACCGGTGTGGAACATAAAGAGATTTATTTACCCGAAGGCGCACCAGAGCATTTAAAAAACCGGGAAAGACTCTGGAACGAAGTGGAACAACGGGAAACCCGAAAAAATTCAACAGTCGCCCGGGAATTTGAAATTGCCTTTCCCAGTGAACTGAACCAAGAACAACGTCTGGCCATGCTTGAAGAACTATGCGCCAGCATTGTGGACAGACACCAGGTGGCAGTCGATGCCTGTATCCATGCACCGCATACCGGATCCGGCAGTGATGAACGCAATTATCACGCGCATATCCTGATGAGCACACGCAAACTCACGCCAGAAGGCTTTACGGATAAAACCCGGGAACTGGATCAGAAACACAGTGGGGAAATCGAGCACTGGCGCGAACACTTTGCCGATATCTGCAATATGCACCTGGATATGGCCGGATCCACCGCCCGAGTCGACCACCGCAGCTACAAAGACCAGGAGAATGGTTTAGAAGCCACGCTGCACGAAGGGCCGAAAGTCACCGAACTGCGCCGAAAAGGGATTGAGACCGAAATCAGCCGAAG
>NZ_JAFCXG010000027.1:0-5556 GCF_049898185.1 Acinetobacter sp. 40AMC3-4 | reverse complement strand
TTGATTGATCGAAATTATTTTCATTGATTGATGGTAGAAATTACTCGAAGTTTATTTGAGAAATATTTGTCAGAAAATTGATGAGCCAAGATTGGTGCCCTTTAAAGGTACTACTGATTTTAAACTGAAGAGTTTGATCATGGCTCAGATTGAACGCTGGCGGCAGGCTTAACACATGCAAGTCGAGCGGGGAAAGGTAGCTTGCTACCTGACCTAGCGGCGGACGGGTGAGTAATGCTTAGGAATCTGCCTATTAGTGGGGGACAACATCTCGAAAGGGATGCTAATACCGCATACGTCCTACGGGAGAAAGCAGGGGACCTTCGGGCCTTGCGCTAATAGATGAGCCTAAGTCGGATTAGCTAGTTGGTGGGGTAAAGGCCTACCAAGGCGACGATCTGTAGCGGGTCTGAGAGGATGATCCGCCACACTGGGACTGAGACACGGCCCAGACTCCTACGGGAGGCAGCAGTGGGGAATATTGGACAATGGGGGGAACCCTGATCCAGCCATGCCGCGTGTGTGAAGAAGGCCTTTTGGTTGTAAAGCACTTTAAGCGAGGAGGAGGCTACCGAGATTAATACTCTTGGATAGTGGACGTTACTCGCAGAATAAGCACCGGCTAACTCTGTGCCAGCAGCCGCGGTAATACAGAGGGTGCAAGCGTTAATCGGATTTACTGGGCGTAAAGCGCGCGTAGGTGGCCAATTAAGTCAAATGTGAAATCCCCGAGCTTAACTTGGGAATTGCATTCGATACTGGTTGGCTAGAGTATGGGAGAGGATGGTAGAATTCCAGGTGTAGCGGTGAAATGCGTAGAGATCTGGAGGAATACCGATGGCGAAGGCAGCCATCTGGCCTAATACTGACACTGAGGTGCGAAAGCATGGGGAGCAAACAGGATTAGATACCCTGGTAGTCCATGCCGTAAACGATGTCTACTAGCCGTTGGGGCCTTTGAGGCTTTAGTGGCGCAGCTAACGCGATAAGTAGACCGCCTGGGGAGTACGGTCGCAAGACTAAAACTCAAATGAATTGACGGGGGCCCGCACAAGCGGTGGAGCATGTGGTTTAATTCGATGCAACGCGAAGAACCTTACCTGGTCTTGACATAGTAAGAACTTTCCAGAGATGGATTGGTGCCTTCGGGAACTTACATACAGGTGCTGCATGGCTGTCGTCAGCTCGTGTCGTGAGATGTTGGGTTAAGTCCCGCAACGAGCGCAACCCTTTTCCTTATTTGCCAGCGGGTTAAGCCGGGAACTTTAAGGATACTGCCAGTGACAAACTGGAGGAAGGCGGGGACGACGTCAAGTCATCATGGCCCTTACGACCAGGGCTACACACGTGCTACAATGGTCGGTACAAAGGGTTGCTACCACGCGAGTGGATGCTAATCTCAAAAAGCCGATCGTAGTCCGGATTGGAGTCTGCAACTCGACTCCATGAAGTCGGAATCGCTAGTAATCGCGGATCAGAATGCCGCGGTGAATACGTTCCCGGGCCTTGTACACACCGCCCGTCACACCATGGGAGTTTGTTGCACCAGAAGTAGGTAGTCTAACCTTAGGGGGGACGCTTACCACGGTGTGGCAGATGACTGGGGTGAAGTCGTAACAAGGTAGCCGTAGGGGAACCTGCGGCTGGATCACCTCCTTAACGAAAGATTGACGATTGGTAAGAATCCACAACAAGTTGTTCTTCATACGATGTATCTGAGGGTCTGTAGCTCAGTTGGTTAGAGCACACGCTTGATAAGCGTGGGGTCACAAGTTCAAGTCTTGTCAGACCCACCACTATCTGACTACAGAAGAAAAGATACATTGACTTATTGATAAGCTGGGGACTTAGCTTAGTTGGTAGAGCGCCTGCTTTGCACGCAGGAGGTCAGGAGTTCGACTCTCCTAGTCTCCACCATACATTCCTTCGGAATGTATAAAGACAAAAGCTAATAAATAGACAATCAGTTGATTGTTAGTTTAGTCCTTAAGCGATCAAGTGTTTAGATCCTAGAGATTAACAAGTACAAGCGTTATGATACGCGGACTTGATAACCTCTGTGATTTATCACAGTTTCCTGACCTGACGAAGGCTGGAAAAATCATTAACAGAATATATTTGAGTTGAAATAATTTGTTCAAACTCGTTTTAAACAACCTAGCAAGCAATTGTGAAAGTTGAATGAAATGAGTTCTAGCGAAATTAACTGAATCAAGCGTTTTGGTATATGAATCTAATTGAAGCTGTACAGTAGTTAAATCTACGAAACGCCAACTGTATGAGAGTGTTGAAAGACACGATCTGTTGCTTATCCCACTTGTAAGGATAAACGACTGTTTGGGGTTGTATAGTCAAGTAATTAAGTGCATGTGGTGGATGCCTTGGCAGTCAGAGGCGATGAAAGACGTGATAGCCTGCGAAAAGCTCCGGGGAGGCGGCAAATATCCTGTGATCCGGAGATGTCTGAATGGGGAAACCCACTTACCATAAGGTAGGTATTGCAACATGAATACATAGTGTTGCAAGGCGAACGAGGGGAAGTGAAACATCTCAGTACCCTTAGGAAAAGAAATCAATTGAGATTCCCTCAGTAGCGGCGAGCGAAAGGGGAAGAGCCCATTAAGTCATATAAGTTCTAGTGGAACGCTCTGGGAAGTGCGACCGTAGATGGTGATAGTCCTGTACACGAAAGGGCTTATATGATGATGTCGAGTAGGGCGAGGCACGTGAAACCTTGTCTGAATATGGGGGGACCATCCTCCAAGGCTAAATACTCCTGACTGACCGATAGTGAACCAGTACCGTGAGGGAAAGGCGAAAAGAACCCCTGTGAGGGGAGTGAAATAGATCCTGAAACCGCATGCATACAAGCAGTGGGAGCCGGCTTAGTCCGGTGACTGCGTACCTTTTGTATAATGGGTCAGCGACTTATATTCAGTAGCAAGGTTAACCGCATAGGGGAGCCGTAGGGAAACCGAGTCTTAATAGGGCGTTTAGTTGCTGGGTATAGACCCGAAACCAGGTGATCTATCCATGAGCAGGTTGAAGGTTGGGTAACACTAACTGGAGGACCGAACCCACTGTCGTTGAAAAGCCAGGGGATGACTTGTGGATAGGGGTGAAAGGCTAATCAAACTTGGTGATAGCTGGTTCTCCCCGAAAGCTATTTAGGTAGCGCCTCGGACGAATACCATTGGGGGTAGAGCACTGTTTCGGCTAGGGGGTCATCCCGACTTACCAAACCGATGCAAACTCCGAATACCAATGAGTACTATCCGGGAGACAGACTGCGGGTGCTAACGTCCGTAGTCAAGAGGAAAACAATCCAGACCGCCAGCTAAGGCCCCAAAATTATAGTTAAGTGGGAAACGATGTGGGAAGGCATAGACAGCTAGGAGGTTGGCTTAGAAGCAGCCACCCTTTAAAGAAAGCGTAATAGCTCACTAGTCGAGTCGGCCTGCGCGGAAGATGTAACGGGGCTAAAACTATATGCCGAAGCTGCGGATGCATAATTTATTATGCGTGGTAGGGGAGCGTTCTGTAAGCCGATGAAGGTGGATTGAGAAGTCTGCTGGAGGTATCAGAAGTGCGAATGCTGACGTGAGTAACGACAATGCGAGTGAAAAACTCGCACGCTGAAAGACCAAGGGTTCCAGTCCAACGTTAATCGGGGCTGGGTGAGTCGACCCCTAAGGCGAGGCCGAGAGGCGTAGTCGATGGGAAATTGGTTAATATTCCAATACTTCTGTGTAATGCGATGAGAGGACGGAGAAGGTTAAGTCAGCCTGGCGTTGGTTGTCCAGGTGGAAGGTTGTAGGCATGTATCTTAGGCAAATCCGGGGTACTCTATGCTGAGAACTGATAGCAAGCTGTACTTGTACAGTGAAGTGGCTGATACCATGCTTCCAGGAAAAGTCTCTAAGCTTCAGTTACACAGGAATCGTACCCGAAACCGACACAGGTGGTCAGGTCGAGTAGACCAAAGCGCTTGAGAGAACTCTGCTGAAGGAACTAGGCAAAATGGTACCGTAACTTCGGGAGAAGGTACGCTGTTGTCTGTGATAGGACTTGCTCCTTGAGCGGCCGACAGCCTCAGAAACCAGGCCCCTGCAACTGTTTATTAAAAACATAGCACTCTGCAAACACGAAAGTGGACGTATAGGGTGTGATGCCTGCCCGGTGCTGGAAGGTTAATTGATGGGGTTAGCGTAAGCGAAGCTCTTGATCGAAGCCCCAGTAAACGGCGGCCGTAACTATAACGGTCCTAAGGTAGCGAAATTCCTTGTCGGGTAAGTTCCGACCTGCACGAATGGCATAATGATGGGGGCGCTGTCTCCAGCAGAGACTCAGTGAAATCGAATTCGCCGTGAAGATGCGGTGTACCCGCGGCTAGACGGAAAGACCCCGTGAACCTTTACTGCAGCTTGACATTGAACTTTGATCTTACTTGTGTAGGATAGGTGGGAGGCTTTGAAGTCGCGACGCTAGTTGCGATGGAGCCGTCCTTGAAATACCACCCTGGTAATATTGAGGTTCTAACTCTGTCCCGTTATCCGGGACGAGGACCATGTCTGGTGGGTAGTTTGACTGGGGCGGTCTCCTCCTAAAGAGTAACGGAGGAGTACGAAGGTGCGCTCAGCGTGGTCGGAAATCACGCGTAGAGTATAAAGGCAAAAGCGCGCTTAACTGCGAGACCCACAAGTCGAGCAGGTACGAAAGTAGGTCTTAGTGATCCGGTGGTTCTGTATGGAAGGGCCATCGCTCAACGGATAAAAGGTACTCTGGGGATAACAGGCTGATACCGCCCAAGAGTTCATATCGACGGCGGTGTTTGGCACCTCGATGTCGGCTCATCTCATCCTGGGGCTGAAGCAGGTCCCAAGGGTATGGCTGTTCGCCATTTAAAGAGGTACGCGAGCTGGGTTTAGAACGTCGTGAGACAGTTCGGTCCCTATCTACCGTGGGCGTTGGAAATTTGAGAGGATCTGCTCCTAGTACGAGAGGACCAGAGTGGACGAACCTCTGGTGTACCGGTTGTCACGCCAGTGGCATCGCCGGGTAGCTATGTTCGGAAGGGATAACCGCTGAAAGCATCTAAGCGGGAAGCCTACCTCAAGATAAGATTTCCCCGAGACTTTATGTCTCCTAAAGAGCCGTTGAAGACTACGACGTTGATAGGTTGGATGTGGAAGCATAGTGATATGTGAAGCTGACCAATACTAATTGCTCGTGAGGCTTGACTATACAACACCCAAACAGTTGTTGTATTAAGCATCAATCGATTCGATATTCAGCAAAACAGCTTGATTTAGTGAACGCTAAAGAACAAAATACCCAACTCAGATATACCTGTTAATAACTCATTTGATGAAAGCTAGGCACGAAGAGCACTGCTCTGAGGTTAGACCCAAGCAAATAGTCATAAACAGTTGTGCTGGCGACCATAGCAAGAGTGAACCACCTGATCCCTTCCCGAACTCAGAAGTGAAACCTCTTAGCGCTGATGGTAGTGTGGGGTTACCCATGTGAGAGTAAGTCATCGCCAGCTCATTATTC
>NZ_JAFCXG010000026.1:0-8589 GCF_049898185.1 Acinetobacter sp. 40AMC3-4 | reverse complement strand
ATCGTCATTTTATTATGGTCAGCCTCAGGGTGAAGTGTGTCTAATCAACAGGGTTTTCGGTCTCTAAGTACTTTTTAAAGGGAACATCATCGACTCAAATCTCTATTTGCAACAGTGCCGTTCTTTTACCTTGGGATGCTGCATATCACCATCCTCAGGAAGAGGTAGCCCTTTAGGATGGAAAATTTTAACTTCTGCACCGAAGTACTCCAGGATTCGGCCTGCTTCCTGAACTGCTAAACGGCTATATGATCTCTCACGATTTGAGCCGTATAGAAGTAATATTTTGGGTGGATGATCCAGGTTTTTTGCTTGAACTTTTTCTAAAGTTGGCTTTTCCAGAAGACTGAAATCAATATTGGGTAAATTCATCAGATTTATATCTCTTTAAAAACTTTTTTTCTGAGCCATAGCGAGACTGTGACTAAGGCAATCAAGACAGGCACTTCAACCAATGGACCAATCACGGTAGTGAAGGCGACAGGGGAAGCTAATCCAAAAGTGGCAATCGCTACAGCCAGTGCTAATTCAAAATTATTGCCTGCCGCAGTAAAGGAAATAGCAGTCGTTTTAGGGTAATCATTACCCATCCACTTACTCATAAAGAAGCTGATGAAGAACATTGCAACAAAATAGATCGTCAAAGGAATAGCGATTCTAAGCACATCTAGAGGAAGGCTAATCACTTCACCACCTTTAAGACTGAACATGGCTACAATCGTGAATAAAAGTGCAATAAGGCTGATTGGGCTAATCTTTGGGATAAACTTAGTTTGATACCAATCCAAACCTTTCTGTTTGACTAAAATCAGCCGGGTTAAAAAACCAAGTAAGAATGGAATACCTAGATAAACCAGAACAGCATGGGTAATGGTCCAAAAGCTTACATCAATGATTTGTGCTTCTACCCCAAAGAATGGCGGTAAGAAGGTCAAGAACAACCAAGCATAAGTACTAAAGAACAAGATCTGGAAGATACTGTTAAACGCAACCAAGGCAGCAACATATTGATTATCCCCACATGCCAGACCATTCCAGACGAGGACCATCGCAATACATCGAGCTAAGCCTATGAGAATTAGGCCAGTCATATATTCAGGATAAGCGTGCAGAAAAATGATGGCCAAGCCAAACATTAAGCAAGGTGCAATGATCCAGTTTTGAACAAGAGATAATGTAAGGGTACGCTTATCCTCAAAAACTTTAGGTAAGGTTGCATAGTCAACTTTGGCAAGTGGTGGATACATCATCAAAATAAGCCCTATTGCGATAGGGATATTCACTGAATTAATGCTTAATTGATCTAATACGACAGATGTTTGAGGGAAAAATACCCCAATACCTACGCCTAATACCATGGCAATGAAAATCCATAGAGTTAGGTTTCGATCTAAGAATGAAAGCTTTGATGCGGACATTGAATTACTCGCATTGCATAGAGATAGATAAGTTGTTCGTAGGTTTATTTAATACTTCATCATTCAAAACACTGAATACTGCATTTACCCATTCTGGTAAATCAGGATTTAATCGGTAATACACCCATTGTCCCTTGCGCTCATCTAGCAAAATTGAAAGGTTACGGAGTAAAGCCAAGTGACGAGAAATTTTAGGTTGGCTCAGTTGTAATATCTCAGTGATTTCACAAACACATACATTTTGTCTTTCTAAAATAATTTTTAAAATATCTAGACGTGTCGGGTCAGATAGGCATTTAAAGAAATCTGCTTGATCCATAATCTATACTCTAATATATGCTATTGCAAATATACGCATATCCATATATATATGCAATATTATGAAGTCCTGAGTAAGTCCAATGTCATCAAAAGTTAAGATCTATCATAATCCAGCGTGCGGAACATCAAGAAATACACTGGCGCTAATTCGAAATACCGGAGAAGAACCTGAAGTTATTGAGTATCTGATCAACCCTCCAAGTAAAAGTGAACTCATTAATATAATTGAGAAATCAGGTCTTTCTGTACGTGAAGCTATTCGCAAAAACGTGGAACCTTTTGAAGCTCACAACTTGGATCAGCAGCACTGGACAGATGAACAGCTCATTAATTTTATGCTTGAGTATCCACTTTTAATTAACCGTCCATTTGTTGTGACTGAATTGGGGGTAAAACTATGTAGACCCTCTGAACTCGTTTTAGATATTTTGTCTGCGCCTCAATTAGGAGCTTTTACCAAAGAAGATGGTGAAATAATCATCGATAAAAATGGTAAGCGGATTAAATAAATCCGCCTCATTTAACATAATGGTTGATATACGAAATTGAAATGTTAGAAACCATTTAAAGTGTCTATATTCTCACCAATAAAAATGTCTAGTTTATGATGGTTTTTACCATCTGGACTGGATATAAATTAGAGATGTTGATCACTATGTCTGACAAGGAAATTCAACGTCTTGCAGTTCTGCAAGACGTTCGAGATCATCGTATTACCCAAGTCCGTGCTGCTGAAATTCTGAATCTTTCAACCCGTCAAATAACCCGATTATTGCAGAAGCTCAATCAAGATGGCATTTCAGGTCTGATGCATGCCAGTCGTGGTCAACCTGGTCCTCGTCGCCATGATGATTTATTAAAATCACAATGTCTTTCCATTATTTCTGAATATTTTCTTGGCTTTGGTCCTACATTGGCGCATGAGAAGCTTAGCAGCATGTTTGGGCTGAATATTCCTGTGGAAACAGTTCGTCGCTGGATGACTGCCAATGAGCTCTGGATTCCGCGATCCAAGCGTCTGAAACGTCCATATCAGCCTAGAGCCTGTCATCAATTAGCTTGAGAAAATCTAACCTGTCCTCATTATTTTTTCATGACTAAACGCTATGCATTAAGAGATGATCAGTGGGAGCAGATTAAGGATCTGTTACCTGGACGAGCGAGTACTGTTGGAGTAACTGCCAAAGATAACAGGCTATTTGTTGAAGCAGTATTGTATCGGTATCGTTCAGGTATTCCATGGCGAGACTTACCCGAACGCTTTGGGGATTTTAGAGTTGTGCACACTCGCTTTAGCCGTTGGGCTAAAGCAGGCGTATGGCAGAAAGTTTTTGAAGTGCTATCACATGAAAGTGATAATGAATATGCCATGCTAGACTCAACCATTGTGCGTGCTCATCAACACAGCGCCGGAAAAAAAAGAACAGGCAATCGGACGCAGTAAAGGTGGTTTAAGTACCAAAATTCATGCCCGTACTGATGCTTTAGGCAACCCAACAGGATTTTATCTCACTGCCGGGCAGACTCATGACTTAAATGGTGCTGATGTGCTGCTGGACTTATCGTTAAGTCAGACTTGGCTCATGGATAAAGCCTATAATTCTAAGGATCGGGTGATTGATCCAATCCATAAGATCAAGGGTCAGATCGTGATGCCATCCAAAAGTAACGCGATTGATCAGCGTGATTATGACCAACATCTTTATAAAGCAAGACATCTGATCGAGAACTTCTTCGCCAAGCTCAAGCAGTATCGAGGTATTGCTACGCGCTATGATAAATTGGCTCAAAACTTCCTGTCAGCAATCTACCTTGCTTCAATCATGATATGGCTTAATTGATGACACGCCCTAAGCATAATAGGCACAAAAAACTGTTAAAGCGGTTTTAATACTTCTGTAGTAATTTTCAGGTTTCCACGCCCGATTACAGATTTTGCTGTAACCTAATTATCAAATGGGTATCTTTTTCTTTGATCAAACCAAATTAGAATATTTTATTGATTTGTAAATGAAAAATATAAATAAATAAATAACGTATGGATCAAATTGAAAGCGAAGAAAAAAATCAAATTCGCGGATTTTCAGGCCTTTTAATCACTTATTAAGCTTAGGCTATTTCACCTAAGTAATCATGTTACATAGCTTCCAGCAGCAGACAAAACGCAATGGATAATGCGATGTTTTTTGGTTCTGTTGATCCATAAAAAATACTTAAGTCTCTATTATTAAGCTATAAATGAGCAGCAAGAAATTTTTCTAGTCAGGTAAATGATATTCATGCACACGTAGCTATCTCGAACAAATTCACAGAATTTGGCTGCACTTACATCCAAATTGTCATTTGAAATTAGCTCAATTAAGGTAGCGCTGTCTTTCAAACCTTTGTGTAACAAAGCGTGCATAAGTCATATATACTTAGATTCAGATATGATCTCCAATCGCTAAATATCGTACACTCAACCACGCAAGTACCCATCGCACGGCGCTTAATGACGCTTGTTGAGACATTATTCTAAAATAATCATATTTATTATGTTTCATCACTACCGGAAAAAACTGATGTTCTATAAGAAGTGAAAGCATAGGTTTATCTTCTGCCGTAAAATGCATCAATACTTTTGTTACATTACTCTCATACAACCATTTTTTTATTAACCAATTATAAGTGTCTGATTGGTTTCGTTCTAAATAATCAAATCGCTCTAAAATTTTTTGTGCGGAATTAAAATCTACAGCACTTAGTAATTCAGGCAAACGTGCTAACTTTCCTTGTGTCAATAATGGATGTCTTCCTATATTTGAACCACGTTTACCTGAAGGAATGTTTGACATCGTAATTAAAGCTCTCTTCCAGGACTCAATATCTAATTGTGGCTGCCCCTGCCCAGAAATAAGATACCGCTCAATATCTTCAATATTTTGAAATAGTTCGTGTTTAATTACTTTACCCGTCGAATTTCCTCTTTTTTGAGCATAGATTACCCACCTCTGAGTTTGTCTTTTTTTGAGTACATATTTTTCGATGGTATCTCTCAACTTATATTTTAGATTACTATTCTGTTGGTTAATCGCTTGGAAATGCCTGAATAAATTACTCCGACTCATGACTCGCTTAAAAAATGCAGTATGTAAATTGGGTTGCTGTTGTTGCATGCTATAGGCATAAGTAGCTAGAAATAAGATATGAATATAATGCTTTAATGTTGTCGATTCATGTAAAGGTCCAAGTACTCGACCAATCGCCTTAATCCCTTGACCGACCTGTCCTTCATTGCCTACTAGCGTATTAAATTGTTCATTCGATGGCATCCAATTTTGTAGCCATGGCAGTTCTATCGTGAGCACTTTAAAATCCACCACTGTTTGCAAACACTTTAAAGTATATGCACTTGCAAACGTATGTCTTAAATGATGTAAGCTGAGATCAACATCTCCAGTGACTTTCTTTAATATTTGAGATATTTGATCAAAAAAAGGCTTATGTTCACTGTTCTCATCAGACATTAATATCGAATATTCTTTATTTTGATAAACATCATCTAATCCCTTTTTAATCGTCTGACTTAATAAATTCATCGGAACAACACGTTCTGATCCGAGTGTTTTTAGCTGATGCTCACCATAAGGACGAATTCTGAGCATATCCTCATCAATATCTAAGGGCCGTAAATGAAGTGTCTCTGAACGGCGTACACCCATCGCCGCAGATAAACGAAAATGACGCTGAATCTCTAGACGTAAAACAGTATCATTCACCCCAGATTCTACAGATTGTAATATTTGAACGATCTGCCGCACTTCATTTTTTGAAAAAACCTTAGCACTTGCTTGATGCGCTGTACGCTTGTGTAACTTTATACGATCATCATTTAATTGAATTAAAAATTCTCTAAAGCGATTCCATGCAGCGAGATGCTTGCGGTGTGGAAAATGCTCTTGCGTCAACTCCATCCATTTTTGAAATACATCTTCATCAATCTGGCTATCTTTTGTTAAATCTTCTGAAAACCCCAATATACCTGCACTGACGATGGCCAAATGTAGATGAATCATATTTCGATTCTGTAGACTTAACTCTTCTGCATCACAGCGTAAAATCAACCATTGCACAAAGCATGTTAATAAATTGACTGAGTAGTGATTCGTTTTATTACTAGCAAGCTGTTTAAGCCAAATGCTTGATCTAGACTCACCTTTTAGTTGCTGAATCATCGCTAAAATATCAGACAAATGTAGTTGCTCATCGCCTATTTCTATTTCACTTTCTGGCTCAGTGCTATCTAAACCTGTGGTTAATTTTTCATATTCGGATAAGCGTAATAATTCATTTATTGAAAGATCTTCAGTCAGGACTTGGCCTGATATATAACCTGCAATCAACGGAGTGCTATTTAACATCACCTTTTACTGTAAAGCTTTCAACCATTGAGCTAACGATAGAGTTGACTTAAGCCCTATTTGTTTTAAATATGTATTAAAACACTTTTGCCAAGCCGTTCTTTTTTGATTTCTTGACTGTGCTAAAATCTCTTTTAATCGGGGCTGTAGATACTGTCGGTCTACTAAAATTAAAGTCGAGACATAAGGACTTAACAGTACTGTACGGCGTATCTTCGTCACAGATCTATCATTATTCACTGTCAGCTCAACGAGACGACTATTCCCCATAGCGACTATATGTTGATCAGAAGCAATAAACTCCAACATCGCTTGTAAATGGCTCACTCTGCACAGTTGTGAATACATGGAGAGTACAACCAGCAAACGTCCTATTTCAACATCACAATTTTGATGTTCAGGTAAATGTTCTAAATCCTTCTGAATATGATCAAGTAAGTTTTGTTCAATATAACCCCATGTACTAAAACTATTTTCAGATGTCAGCCATGTACGATTAGCTTTTTGAGGAAGTTGAACGAATAAAGGAATTTTCGTTTTATCGCGAATATAAGCACAATATGCCTTGATAGCTTCTGGCAAATCAATGTTTGTATTTTTAGCTAAATGTGAAGCTAATACATGTCCAAGCTCTAAAGCTACTTGTGGCTCAGGATTTTCCCCAAAAATCAACGGACAATAGGACTTATACTCTGAGTTTTTCAGCCATTCTTTTACATCATTTTCTGAATATTGTATTCTCGGCTTCGTCTCTACTTGAGCTGTTTTAGTCTCTTGGGTTAAAACAAATGTTGGAATATGCTTGATTTTAAAAAAATCAAAACCTTCAAGACATTCGAAACCTAATTGTTTTTGCAGGTTTTCTTGTACATCAAGCCACTGTTGTTTAAAAACTGATACAGGAAATACAGATAACATATCCCATGGATAACGCCCCCGTATCCAGTGCCCAAGTCCAGCATCCTTGAACCGTCCAAGTAACTGATTATGATCAGAGCGAACCAACTTCCGTGCCCAATTTCTAACTAAACCTTCAATCTGATGAGGATCACAAAGTTGCACAGCATAAGATGATAAATCAACACGTGGTTCAACTTGCTCCCCCAGCATTACCATCAAACCACGTAAACCTTGAATCTGTTTGATCAACGCTGGCGTCAATGGTACATAACGATCGGTTGATTCATCTTGATGATGTTTATCTTGAATCAATGCCCAGCCTTGCTGACTTATCCACTTTGGAAAGGGTTGCTTAATTCCTCGTCCTGCAGTTGCAAGATTCATCCATAATGCCGTATACAACGTTAAGTTATCAAAGAGCACCTGCCAATTTTTCTGTTCATAAGCCTGATTTATTCTGTTTTTTATTCGTGTAATTTCATTTTGTATTTCAACAATCTTTATTCCAATCGGGCTACCCACGCGTTCACTTGAAGTGTGTATGTATTGAGGAATATCAATTTTTATCGTTCTTAAACAATCAGCCCATAATTGCTCAAGTTGCCTCTGTTCAAAAGAGGCATAATGAATCAAGTTATCATAATTTCGACCTGATGCATTCGTCACTGCTTTAACGACAGCTAAATCACCTTGGCTATGATCATATAACAACCGTGGAAGAATATCTCGAATGCTTTTGAGGCTGATTTCTAGCTCTTTAGGTACACGGTTAATCAGTTCACTCACGTCACGTTCAACTGCCATATGATGTCTTGTAATCCCAAGATTTTTGACTTGACTCACTAAATCATTGAGTTCAATCGGTAAAACCAAATGTAATTCATTGGTCCATGGCACATGAAATTTAGAATCTTCTGGTTTTTTTTGAGTGTCGGTGTCCCTGCAAACACACTTAATACATATGCAGATAAAGTATGATCATACTGAATAGCAATATTATTCTGATCTGCATTTTGACTAAAACGAGGCGCTGTTAATTCACTCACCGAACGTCCTGTGAGTAAACTTAATATTAAAGCTAATTTTGCGCGTAAAATTAAGCTGGTATCAGTATGAGATGGTTGACAGAGCCTAAATATTTCTTGAATTGAATTTAAGGACAATCGCGATTTGGTCCAAACTAAACCAACATTTGCAGCTTCAATATGTTGAGAAGTAGACTTAGAGGCATAAAAACCTCGAATTAAATCGGATTGTTCTGCCAAAAAAAATGTAAACAATGGCTCCAATGGTGTTTCATCTTCTTCAATCTCATCATGCTCAAATACATCAGAGACTAGACCACGATGAATTTCATCTACATCCTCTAAAGGTTGAATAGCAATACTTAATGAGCCGTATCGTTGCAAGATCAGTTTTCTATGCTTTAACTGTGTGATTCATAGACATCATTTCAATATAATTGGTGTCTATGAACAGAGAAATTCAACAAAGACTCGTATGGGTTAAATTATTTGAAGAGACCAATGATGCTGGCCTAGTCTGTCGGA
>NZ_JAFCXG010000025.1:0-9644 GCF_049898185.1 Acinetobacter sp. 40AMC3-4 | reverse complement strand
GCCCGAGTCGACCACCGCAGCTACAAAGACCAGGAGAATGGTTTAGAAGCCACGCTGCACGAAGGGCCGAAAGTCACCGAACTGCGCCGAAAAGGGATTGAGACCGAAATCAGCCGAAGCAATGACGAAATCAAACAGAGAAATCAGGCTCAGCTGCAATACAGCAAAAATATGGATCTGCTGATTGCTGAAAATGAGATCAAACTCAGCACACTGAAAACAGAACAGCAGATCCAAATCAAAAATAGCGCTAAAACGCCACCAATTGACGAAAAAGCCCTGTTTGAGGAAAAACAGAGGGAAACCCTTGGCAAAGTGCTAAAACGCGAAATCAGCGCAAAAGACGCGAATCTAGACCTGGATTTCATGCAGCGTAATCTCAAACAAGCCGAAATAACCCTGACCAAGCACCACAAACATCAAAATGAGTTCAATCAGCAGCTTGCCCAGGAGATCGTGAAAAGCGGACTCAAGCAAAGTCATGACAAATTGCAAAGCCTGGTCGATCAACACAACGAATTAACTCAGAACAAACCCTTACTGTTTGGAAAAAAAGCCTGGGAAGCCCAACGTGATGCGATTTACCAGGAGCACAAAAAGCTGAAAGGTCAGCATGAACACCAGAAAAAACATGGTGTGAAGGATTTATTGGAAAATGAAAAGTTTAAAGAACATGCCTGGAAGCAGTACCAACAACAACATCCAGCCAAAGCCAAGCAATACCAGACTCTATACCCATCCTATCAAGTCATTAAAAAATGTGTGGATGAGATCAAAGCAGAACAACAGATGAAACTCAGACAGGAACAACAGCTCAAAGCACAGCAACATGCGCCTAAAATGAAATCTCGTGGCATGAGTCGCTAAACAGAGCGAGTGTCTACGAGCGAACTGAGAAAATTTGCCCATCCCTTTCCCTGATTACAAGCTCCCTATCCATTAATCACCTACCCTACAGAGCATCCCGCATGGGTGCGAACTTTCCAAATTTGATTCTTAAATCGAGCGTAGCGAGAAAAAAAGCTCATGAGCGAAGCGAATTCCGAGCTGCTTTTGATCTTGCTTTTGCTTTTTCTCAAATTCACGAAAATATGAACCAAAAATTGCCCCGACGAATCGAGCGAAAGCGAGATTCAATAGAGTTTGAGCGAAGCGAAAACCAAGGGCAATTTTTTACTCCCTGGGCTTTTAATTATTTTTAAGCTTTTAAATGCTTTTAATTAAGCTGTAATCCTTTATTCATAATGGTTCTAGAGATATTAAAACGAGGTTTACCTTGCATTAAAACGAGGTTTACCTTGCATTAAAACGAGGTTTACCTTGCATTAAAACGAGGTTTACCTTGCATTAAGCGAGATAATTATATAACCTCGTCTTATTGAATTAAAAATATAATCTTTTCATATGAAAACAGAACTAGTTGTTAAAGATAACGCCTTAATCAATGCCAGTTATAACCTCGATCTAGTTGAACAGAGGTTAATTCTCCTAGCTATTGTTGAAGCAAGGGAATCGGGTAAAGGGATAAATGCTAATGATCCACTAACAGTTCATGCTGAAAGTTATATTAATCAGTTTGGTGTACATCGAAATACGGCTTATCAGGCGTTAAAAGATGCTTGCGATGACTTGTTTGCAAGACAATTCAGTTATCAGAGTCTTAGTGAAAAAGGTAACATTATTAATCACAAATCAAGATGGGTGAGCGAGGTGGCTTATATTGATAATGAAGCTGTCGTTAGACTTATTTTTGCCCCTGCTATTGTGCCTTTAATTACTAGGTTAGAAGAACAATTTACAAAGTATGAAATACAACAAATAAGTAATTTAACAAGTGCTTATGCTGTTCGTTTATATGAAATATTGATTGCATGGCGTAGTACTGGAAAAACGCCTCTCATAACTATGTATGATTTTAGACAAAAAATAGGTGTACTCGAGACTGAATACAAACGAATGTATGATTTTAAAAAATATGTTTTAGACATTGCATTAAAACAAGTAAATGAACATACCGATATTACTGTCAAAGTTGAACAGCATAAAACAGGTAGATCTATTACTGGTTTTTCATTTAGCTTTAAACAGAAAAAATCAGCCACGCATTCAGTCGAATCTAAAAGAGATCCGAATACATTAGACCTCTTTTCAAAAATAACAGATAAACAACGCCATCTATTCGCCAACAAGCTCTCAGAGCTTCCTGAGATGAGTAAATATTCACAAGGCACAGAAAGCTATCAGCAGTTTGCTGTACGTATAGCTGCCATGCTGCAAGATGCAGAGAAATTTAAGGAATTACTTCCTTTACTCAGAAAATTAGGATTTCAATGACATTGTTAATTGAAATTGTTAAGTTAACAGTCAGGTATTAACACAAGTTGAAAACTGGTTTACATAATGAAAAAACTGTCAGTTTCAGAGTTAGCTAAGCTTTATGGATATTCAAGACAAGCCATATATGCACATATAAACAAAGGAAATTTATCTAAAGGATCTGATGGATTAATTGACTTTTCAGAGGCCCTAAGAGTTTTTGGGGAACCACAAAAAAAAGAGGATACAGTCAATCAAAGTCAATCAATTAACAGTCAAAACTTGACAGAAGTTGACTTACTAAAACGTCAAGTTGACATACTGGAAAAACAATTAAATCAGGCAATACAGAGAGAAAATCAATCTTTAGAACGTGAATCGTTTTATCAAGAACAGATTGAAGCTATGCAGCGCTTACTAGAAGCACCAAAAGCCAATATGACTACCTTTACCGATCAGAGCTTTAAACAGGATATAGCAACGGATCCTCGGTCGGAACTAGCAACGAACTATGACGAATTGACTACTCCTCAGCAAGACAATAAGCGTATTCCTATCCCGGAGCATGTTGAACCAGAACAGAAGAAGAGAGGCTTCCTAAGCCGCTTTTTCCTTCCATATGGTTAGCCAAGACTCCAGTTTTTTGAAGAGCCAATTTCAGTGCAAGCACTTGAAATAATGACTCCTCAAAAAACCGGATGATGTTTATTAAAACTGAATAAAATCGTGGAACATTGCTTATTTATTAAGCGTGGAACATGAAAAATCCACAAAAAAGCCCAACTCAGCTGAGTTGGGCTTTTCAATACGAAATAAACTATTGAATTAAAACAAATAATTTAGAGCATTTCGTATAAGGTGTATTATGTTAATTTTAGAGATTCTACATAAATGTAGAGTCTCCTTCACTTAGATTCTGGCATGTGTTCCATACTTATCAATCATGATAGAGCTAGCTTCATTTAAGCCACGCACAGTGACATTCACACCATTCTTTTGAAATTTATTTACAACAGAATCAAGCATGGCGACTGATGTTACGTCCCAAATGTGAGAATGGGTCAAATCAATAATCACATCCTTTACATCCTCTTTAAAGTCAAAACCTTGCATGAATTTTTCAGAAGAACTAAAGAAGATCTGACCTCTCAAATCATACAAACGGGCCGTTCCCTCAAAAGAAGCTGTCACCTGGATATCATTTTCAAGTTTATTCGCCAAGAACAAGGCTGAAAGCAATACGCCCGTTAATACACCTAGAGCCAAGTTATGCGTAGCAACAACTACAATCACTGTCGCAATCATGACGATATTACTACTCTTAGGATTATCTTTTAACTGAGTGACAGAACTCCATTCAAAAGTACTAATAGAGACCATGATCATTACCGCTACCAATGCAGCCATTGGAATCACTTTGAGCCAGTCGCTAATAAATACAACCAGAATAAGAAGAAAAATACCCGCAGAGAATGTTGATAAGCGTGTAAGGCCGCCTGATTTTACGTTAATCATAGATTGGCCAATCATGGCACAACCGGCCATGCCACCCATAAAGCCAGAAGCAATATTCGCAATCCCTTGTCCCTTACATTCCTGATATTTATCACTTGGCGTATCTGTCATTTCATCCACGATAGTTGCTGTCATCATCGATTCAAGTAAACCTACAGCCGCCAGTGCGACTGAATAAGGCAAAATAATCATCAATGTTTCAATATTCAAAGGAATATTTGGAATCAAGAACATTGGAAGTGTGTCAGGTAAAGACCCCATATCGCCCACGGTCCGTACATCAATTCCTAAAGCGATTGCCAATAATGTGATTGCAATGATGCAGACTAGTGGAGAAGGGAGTAATTTTCCTAATTTGGGAACCAGAGGGAAGAGATAAATAATCGCCAAACCTAAAGCAACTAGAGCATATACATGCCAAGTCACATTAATCAGTTCAGGCAACTGAGCCATAAAAATTAAGATCGCTAACGCATTTACGAATCCAATAACCACAGATTTAGATACGAACCGCATTAACTTGGCAAGCTTTAAATAGCCTGCCAATATTTGAATCACGCCTGTCAAAATTGTTGCTGCCAGCAGATATTCAAGCCCATGCTCTTTGACCAATGTGATCATAAGCAGTGCCATAGCCCCGGTGGCAGCTGAAATCATGGCAGGACGACCACCTACGAAAGAAATCACGACGGCAATACAAAAGGATGCATATAGACCGACTTTAGGATCTACACCTGCAATAATTGAAAATGCGATGGCTTCAGGGATGAGTGCAAGACCGACGACTAATCCGGCAAGTACATCCCCACGGATGTTAGAGAACCACTGTTCTCGGACATTAGATAACATAAACATAGCCTGTTTTTTAATTTTTCAGATAGGCTAGTGATGTGATATATACAACACACAAGCGACTACACCACATCACTAGACAGTGATGAGTTATTTACAGATTTAAGACGGTAAATAAACTTAAGGTGGCGTAAGTGTCATAAGATGAAGGAACTTTTTAGAGTAAAAAAAAATCAGGACAAGGGTAACAGCTAGGTACTTTTTTATAAAGCCTGGATGTTATATCCAAGCTTTGTTTAATCGGTATTTTATGAAGCTTTTAGCTCCCCAAGTAATTGACCTATTTCCAAACGTGTATAGCCACGTTCTTTAAAGATCAAAACAATAGCCTGTTTATAATCTTCAGAAATAGCCGTTTTATATTTATTAATTAATTGCAGCTCAGCATTAAGCTGAAGGTCATTTTTGATCGTCAATACTTCCGTAGAGACTTTATTAAAAATCTTGAAATTAAACATACAGGTGCTCTTTATCAATATTGTAGCGGCCCGACTACAACAAACACCTGCCTCAGCTTAGCTGGACACCCTTTCCAAAAAGATTATAGAAAAAATGAAAAGTTTCAAGTTTTACTAAGCTAAAGATAAAAAAGTATCAAACTTACGTATTTTAATAATAGAAGGTTGTTGAATTAGCTAATCAATTTTTAAATAATAGTACTCAAAGGAGATGGCTATCCTCCTTACACAAACCGCCAATTCTGGCTGATGATACCTACGTTTCCCTCAAGCAGGGTACGTAGTCGCGTGCTCTGCTTTTACAAAATGGAGCTACGCTATGTTTTCCCGTCATAAAGTTCTTTATTTATATATCTTTTGCTGCTCATAACTAGGAGCAGACATGTATCTTTCTCTTTTATCAATTGCTCTCGGTTCTGTAATCGGTGCCTGGCTTCGTTGGGGCATAAGTCTAAGATTTAATAGCGTATTTGAAAATATTCCTTTCGGGACAGTGATTGTTAACTTAATCGGTGCTTTTATTATTGGATTAGCTGTATCATTTTTTTCAAATAGCTCAATAAGCCCTAATTATAAGTTATTCGTTGTGACAGGCTTCTGCGGTGCTTTAACGACCTTTTCAACATTTTCAGTTGAAATTGTTGCGTTGCTACAAGCTTCAAAGTTTGAATATGCTATCTCAACAATAGCCATCCATGTAATAGGTTCATTAATCTTTACAGTACTAGGAATACTTTCCTATCAATTTTTCACTAATCATTAATAATCTAAATATTAGAAGGTAAAACAATGACTTTTAAAAATGTTAAAGCAGGTACTAATCCACCAGATGACTTTAATAGCATCATCGAAATCCCGGCAAATGCTAAACCCATCAAGTATGAAGTGAATAAAGAATATGATGCTTTATTGGTTGATCGCTTTCTAAGTACAGCAATGTCATATCCGTACAATTACGGTTATATTCCTCAAACATTAAGCGAGGATGGTGATCCCTTAGATGTATTTGTAATAGCTCCCCATGCGGTTGCTGTAGGATCAGTAATTCGCAGCAGACCTGTCGGAGTCATGTATATGGAAGATGAAGCCGGTATTGATGCAAAGATCATTGCTGTACCTCATTCTAAGCTCACACCTCTATATAACAATGTTGAAGATCTGAGCGACCTCCCTCAGCTTCAATTAGATCAAATGAAACATTTCTTTGAACATTATAAAGACTTGGAAAAAGGTAAATGGATGAAATTTAATGGTTGGGGCAATGTAGAAGAAGCCAGACAGGAGATTCTAAAATCTATCCAAGCATACAAATAATTTAGATAAAAGGGACCCAAATCTGAGGTCCCTTTTTATGCTATTTAACATAATGGCGGTTATACGAAGTACAATTGTATATTAATATAAATATCAATTACTTAAAAATTTAGCCATGACTAGGAAATCAGCAAAAAGTCGCTTTTGTAATAAGTTGGTGAGTTTTTAAGCGAATCTGTAACATTTTGCCAGTAAATTTGGTTAAAAAACGATCAATTTGACAATCAGTGCCCATTTCATACGGATCCAGGTTCCAAAACTATCCCCAATTGCTGGGGATAAAATTTAGGCTATTTTGTACGCTCAGGCTTACGTGAATCTCGGCCCTTTGCGGCTATCTAGGATACTGGAACTTTCCTATGATGAACTCATCAGGAACAGGAAGTTCCATAACATAAAACAAAAATTATAAGTTATTGCACATGGACCAGAGGGTACAACAGCACAATCAGCGACAATAAAAAACCCCGGCAGGATGCCGGGGTTTTTTATTATCTAAACTTTATTCAATTTCTTTGTATTTGCTTGGTTTCAACTTAGCAAAAATCAATCATCACTATCTTTAAGCAATTGATTTATCAAAAGTGAAGAATAATATTTCACGCATCTTTGTTTGGTCAAAAATTGATGTTATTGCTGCACTCTATGATAATATGTTATCATTATCTAATCGATTTAGATGTCTCTTTTAAGCGCGAAACAAATTGCTTCCAAGAGCTATAATTTGCGTAGGAACACCATTAATACTTGGATATTAGTGTCGTGTGAGACCTTAAGAGAGACGGAAGGCGGGCAACTAACAGTTAGCTCGCCTTTTTTTTATTTCTTATAAAGTAATTCACCTAGCCTATGCTTGTTGAGCTTTTTTAACTCACACTGCATAAAATTCCAAAGAACGTTATTATTCACATCTATTTTTAAAATCAGCAGAATATGGTTTTTGGAACCAGCAAATATTCCAATAAAAGCAAGTCTAAATCCTCCATCAGAATATTTAATTTTCCATACTTCAAATGGATTCAATAATGTAAGGTGAGCTAATTTCGAAAATCGTTCTCTAGCATCTCTTCTTTTCTCGACTACGTGCCTCAAGTTATCTATCGAAACAATCGCCCAACTTTGAATAGCATTAAGAAGAATTTTTCTTGAATCGATCCCATCAACTAGTTCAAATTCTTTAGAAACAATCTCTAAAGCTTCTTCTTCAGTATCACCAGCCTTTAAAATCATTGATTCTTCAAATGGATGAAATTTTTCTAGAGGAGTATTTTTAATGTCATCAAGATTAAAGTTTTTCCAACTTTCTTGATCTTTTTCCTCCCTAATCATTTACTATCTCAACCATAAAAACGAACTATTCTACTCGATTATTTCCTTAACTATGCACAATTATCAATCCCATAAACTAAAGATGAAAATCTTTAGTTTTCAAAGCTAAAACAATTATATGAATCTTATTAATGTCTATAAATAAAATTCATATTTAACATAAGATCTCTTATGCGAAGTCAAAAAAAGTAGCCCCATACCCTTATTGGATAGGAGCTTTGTGGCAAAAAATAGAGTGAATTCGATAAAAAATGAAATCCTCTAATTCTTGTTTTAATTATTTTTTTAACTAAGAATTAGAGGATTAATTTCTTTACCTCTGGAGTTTTATAATTATTGTTATAAGATTTATTAAATCACTTATTGCTCAAATAATCTTCACAATCTGATCATTCGCTCATGGATAAGTGTGATGGAAATCACAAAATCAATCAGATCTAAAAATCACACAATTACACTATTTATGATGAGCGAATTGTTCTTTTAATTTTCTGATCAGTCTTGTATTGCGACAAAGCATAGACCGCCCAGATGGCAGCCGGGATCCAACCTAAAACTGTAATCTGAAGTAGCAAACAAATGATGCCTGCAAATGGTCGCCCTATGGTGAAAAACAGCAGCCAGGGAAAAATTAAAGCAATTAGCAATCTCATTTCAAATTCCTATGTATCTTTTCAAAAAATTAATAATTAAATGCGGGCAGATCAAACAGCTTACGATCTCTTTCATCCATTAAATATTTATCCATCTGAGCAATCAGTTTTGCTCTGGCCTGTTCATCATCTTCGGTGATTTTTAGCATGCAGGATCCAATTAAAATCTTGCGTCTGGTATCATCCTTTCGAGCCTGTTCTTTCTCTTTGGCACGTTCTCTTGCCAGTGCTGCCTGTCTTTGAGCCTTTAACTGCTTTAGCTTTTCTTCCTGTGCCTTGATTTTACTATCTAGTGTTTCAGTAACGCTCATAATCCAATACCATCATCCTGGGAAACCATCCCTAACATAAGCGCACTTGAATATGCATTCAAGGTGCTATATGTATAGTAATGTTTTCCTCGAAGAGCGCACTTATGCAAACTTCGTTTGCAAGTCCGATTGGGGTCTCCCCAATACCCCGACAACCGTATCCACGGTTGTATTTCACTACGTGAAAATTTAAAAGCGAAAATAGGCATGGCGATTTACCACTTTTCAGTCAAAACCGTAGCACGATCAGCAGGGCGTTCCGCTACTGCTGCGATTGCCTATCGGGCAGGTGAAAAGATCTATTGTGAACGTGAGGGCCGAGAACATGATTACAGCCGAAAAACAGGTGTGGAATATAAAGAAATTTATTTACCCGAAGGCGCACCAGAACATTTAAAAAACCGGGAAAGACTCTGGAACGAAGTTGAACAACGGGAAACCCGAAAAAACTCGACAGTTGCCCGAGAATTTGAAATCGCTTTTCCAAGTGAATTAAATCAGGAACAACGCCTGGCCATGCTCGAAGAGCTATGCGCCAGTATCGTGGACAGACATCAGGTGGCCATCGATGCCTGTATTCATGCACCGCATACTGGATCTGGTAGTGATGAACGCAATTATCACGCGCATATCCTGATGAGCACACGCAAACTTACTCAGGAAGGCTTCACCGAGAAAACCCGGGAACTGGATCAGAAACACAGTGGAGAAATCGAACACTGGCGCGAACACTTTGCCGATATCTGCAATATGCACCTGGATCTGGCTGGATACACTGCCCGAGTCGACCACCGCAGCTACAAAGACCAGGAGAATGGTTTAGAAGCCACGCTGCACGAAGGGCCGAAAGTCACCGAACTGCGCCGAAAAGGGATTGAGACCGAAATCAGCCGAAG
>NZ_JAFCXG010000024.1:0-11834 GCF_049898185.1 Acinetobacter sp. 40AMC3-4 | reverse complement strand
GCGCACAGCCCAAAGAATGATTTCGCCCTGAAAATGCCGACCATGGAAAGGATTCATATGCTGCACCTTTAGCTAAAACAGTCTTCAGCTTACCATTCGTGGTTATTTGCAACAGTGCCCAAATGATAATGTTCAAAGGATAAATAATGACTACCCAGAAAACAGGCTTAGTAATTAGTGCACATTCAGCTGATTTTGTATGGCGTGCAGGTGGTGCAATTGCTTTACATCAAAAACAGGGTGTTCAGATGCATATTGTATGTTTGTCATATGGAGAAAGAGGAGAGTCTGCAAAATTATGGCGTCAGCCTAATATGAGCGAAGTGAGAGTTAAGCAAGTACGTGAGCAAGAAGCACGAGCGGCAGCGGATATTCTTGGGGCTACTATTGAATTTCTTGATTTAGGCGATTATCCCTTACAGGCAGATAAGGAAATTCTATTTGAACTCGCTGATATTTATCGCCGGCTCCAGCCTGGATTCGTTTTAAGCCACTCTCTCCATGATCCTTATAATTATGATCATCCACGTGCTGCTCATTTAGCACAAGAAGCACGAATTATCGCGCAGGCAGAAGGCCATAATCCAGGAGAAAAGGTCATTGCAGCACCCCCTTTTTATTGTTTTGAACCTCATCAACCCGAACAATCTAATTGGAAACCAGATGTTTTATTAGATATTACCAGTGTTTGGGATCAAAAGTATCAGGCAATTCAGTGTATGCAGGGTCAAGAACATCTTTGGGAATACTATACTCGTGTTGCCTTGCAACGTGGAGTACAAGCTAAACGGAATATAGGGATAACGGCTGCTAAGAATATTATCTACGGTGAAGCTTATCAAAGTATTTTCCCTCGTGTTACGGAGAATCTTGAATGAATTCACTTGGTCAAAAAGGTGTAGTAGTTCGTAATATCGATCGCGCTCCACAGGAGGTGATCGATAAAATGGCTCACTATGGCGTAGCGACTGTCCATGAAGCTCTAGCACGCAAAGGGCTAATGGCATCTCGAATCAGACCTATACAACAAGGTATTTCTATATCTGGTTCTGCTATCACACTTTGGGTTGCGCCTGGAGATAACTGGATGTTTCATGTCGCAGTTGAGCAATGTCAGCCTGGCGATATTATTGTCGTATCACCAAGTTCACCCTGCCAAGACGGTTTTTTTGGCGATCTTTTAGCAACTTCAATGAAAGCACGTGGTGTTATTGGACTCGTCGGTGATATTGGAATACGAGACAGCCAGGTTTTGCGTGAAATGGGGTTCTACGTCTGGTCATGTTCAATTTTCTCCCAAGGTACTGTGAAAGAAACCTTGGGATCAGTAAATATACCGATTATTTGTGCAGAACAATTGGTTTATCCAGGTGATGTAATTGTCGCTGATGATGACGGTGTAGTTGTTGTACCCCGAAATATGGCTGTGGAAATTGAACAAAAAAGTTTCAAGCGAATGGAATTAGAAGAATCGAAAAGGCAGAGAATGGCTCAAGGTGAACTTGGGTTAGATATTTATGGTATGCGACCGCGTTTAGCAGAGAAAGGATTACGTTATATAGAACGCCTAGAAGATTTGGATGTCTAAATATGCAAACTCAAATTCGCTGTATGTTAATGCGGGGAGGCACTTCTAAAGGTGCTTATTTTCTCGCCCAAGATTTACCAGAAGAGCCGGAATTGCGTGACCACGTGTTACTTGCAGTTATGGGATCACCAGATACGCGTCAAATTGATGGAATTGGTGGTGGTAATTCGTTAACGAGTAAAGTTGCCATTGTACAAAAATCAGAACGAAAAGATACAGATATCGATTATTTATTCGCTCAAGTCAGTGTTGATCATGCAAGGGTAGATTATGGGCAAAATTGTGGCAATATTCTGGCTGGAGTTGTTCCTTTTGCAATCGAAAGAGGATTAATAAATCCACAAGATGATCAAACTGTTGTTACTGTATTTATGGAAAATACGCAACAATATGCGCGAGTTACCATTAAAACCTCTGGTTCCAGATTAGAATATGCTGGCTCCACTTATATAGATGGTGTACCAGAGCCAGCAGCTGAAATTATTCTCGAATTTAAAAATATAGAAGGTTCTACTTGTGGAAGCTTGTTACCTACCGATCAACCCATTGATCTGATAGATGGTATAAATGTTACCTGTATTGATAATGGCATGCCGATTGTTTTGATCAATGCAACTGATTTAGGTTGTACTGGCTACGAGAGTAAACAAGAGCTAGACCAGAATGAAGATCTTAAACAAAAACTAGAAAAAATTCGTTTAGAAGCCGGGAAATGCATGCATCTTGGGGATGTTAGCCATAAAACCATTCCTAAAATGTGCCTTATTTCAGCAGCACAGTCAGATAATTGTATTAATACTCGATTTTTTATTCCTCATCAATGTCATAACACTATCGGCGTTTTTGCTGCAATAAGTGTTGCTCGTGCATGTGTATTAAATGGAAGTATTGCTCAGACAGTTGCGAATGTACCTGCTGATACGCTTGAAAAGCGGCTAGTTATTGAACATCCCTCAGGTCATTTTACCGTTTTCTTGAGAGTGGATGATACGGGCAAGATCAAGGGCTGTGGATTTATCCGTACTGCGCGAGCATTATTCGACGGCTTGGTCTTAATTCCTGAAAGAATATGGAAAAAGCATTGAAAAATATAAAAACGGAGGAACCAATCTTCATCATTAATTTATAAAAAAACAATTTAAAGATATATCGCAATGATTCCTATTCGGATTTCTCAACCATAAAAAATAGTTCAAGGAATGAAATATGAATTTAAAAGAACAATTGAGCCAGAAGCCCATGAATACCTATCAATGGTTTATCGTTGCTTTATGTATCTTACTAAATATTGTAGACGGTTACGATGTCATGGTGATGGCATTTACTGCTGCTCCAGTTTCAGCTGACTGGCAATTGTCAGGATTTATACTTGGTATATTGCTGAGCATAGGTTTTATTGGAATGGCATTAGGTTCATTCTTAATAGCTCCCAAAGCAGATAAGATTGGTAGACGTAATCTGATTCTAATTTGTTTAATTATTTGTAGTGTTGGAATGATATTAAGTTCTATGACGCAGAATGCTTATCAGTTAGCAACATGTAGATTACTTACAGGTTTAGGGATTGGAGGTATTTTAACTAATGCCAGTGTGGTAGCTAATGAGTTTTCATCACAAAAATGGAAAAGCCTATCTGTGAGCTTATTATCTATGGGGTACGCTGTTGGTGCTGTGATGGGGGGAATAATTACCTATCACCTTATTGGTTCACATGGCTGGCGCAGTGTCTTTTTATTTGGAGGAGTATTGACCTCAACCGTATTTCTAATTTGCTTATTTGTTTTACCTGAATCTTTAGAATATCTGGTTGTGAAACAACCTAAAAAAGCGCTAGAAAGAATTAATTATATAGGTAATAAAATTGGTTTGCCTATTCTAGCCAATTTACCTCTGATTACATCAGTACAGCAAAAAACATCAATCAGAAAATTATTTTCGCCTCAGTTAGCCACTCAAACTATATGTATATGGGTAACTTTCTTTACTGTAATGGCTGGCTTTTATTTTATTCTCAGTTGGACACCTAAAATCCTAGCTATGGCAGGAATGACCGTAGAACAAGGCGTTAATCTAGGTACATTTCTTAATATCGGGGGAATTGTTGGAGCAATTTTAATAGGAAGTATTAGCTCGCTATTCCAAATCCATAAGGTTCTTGCTTTATTTCTCATAGCAACTTCAGTCAGTATTTTAATATTTGTGCTATTTGCGCAAGCTTATACTTATGCGCTTTTGATAGGCATATTGGTTGGGATGATGGCTAATGGTTGTATTGCTGGACTCTATGCTCTCTCCACTGTGACCTATTCAACAGAGATTCGTGCAACTGGAGTGGGGCTAGCTATCAGCATGGGGCGTGTCGGAGCAATTATGGCGCCACTAGGAGCAGGTTATTTCTTGGACATTGGCATTTCTCCACTACATTTATATCTATTCGCAGCATTGCTATTTAGTATTGGGTTTATCATGTTGCTTATTAGCTATCATCAATATAAACAATTTTCATTGGCAGAATCTGAAATCTAAAAATCATTAATTTTGGTTGGTCGAAAGTAGAATGCTAGCTCATCTTACTTTCTTCCAATAATTTAATCTTTGTTGTAATTAATTTGAGAATCTAAGAAATCAAAAAGATGGTCGTTTTTGATTTATAAAAAAGATCTATTTTAAGCTCAGGTTACTGAGCTGTATATAAGTATATAAGTCTGAGACAAATATTCTTAAATAAATGAATTATATTTATAATCCCTCTTTCTCCGCTCTTCGGTCATTAGCTGAATTATCTTCCGTAGCGCCTGATTTCCAGTAGGAAAAAGCATATAGTTCGTTTGCTGCCCAATTTTTTTCTTTTTTTAGATAGTGCCGAATAGCTTTAACTGATGAAAATTCGCCAGCTATATAAGCAAATCGGCTTAGCTTTTCGCTTGGTAGCGTGAGAGACTTGATCGTATCTGCTAGTTGACTACCTTGAACAGGATCAGCGTTATGTAGCCACGTCATCTCAACATTAGCTAAGGTTAGTAAATCCTGTTCATCTTCTTTACCATAAACCTCGATAATACATTGCACTGTACTACCACTAGGTAGGCTTTCCAGTATTGCACTAAGCACAGGTATAGCAGTAGCATCTCCAATTAGCAGAAAGTTATCTACTGCAGGATAAAGCGGCTTGTTTTTGGGTTTCATAAGCACCCCAAGTTGATCTCCAACTTGTGCATGAGTTGCCCATCCTGAGGCAGGAGATTCGTCATCATGTGCAATAAAATCAATCCATATCTGTTGTTTTTCAATATCTACGCCACGATGAGTATAGGTACGTATAGTAAAATTATTCTTATCATTTAGATCAAGTGGTTGGGTTTTATCTAGGGGTATGAGTATTTTGTTATTTACTCCAATAGTCATGGTAGCAATATTAGTAATAGTATCTAGCCTCCCTGTTAGATAGATTCGAATATAGTGTGGAGTAATTATTTGCTTATGGGTAACGATCATTACTTCTCGTACCATCTGTTGATTCATCGGATCAATTGTGATTTTATTCATATATACTCAGTTGATTTAATGGAGTGTTATACTGATGTGCGATTGTTTAATAATGAATGGCTAAGCTTATTCCTATAAAATTTTTATTCATCAGCATTATTATAGTTTCACAGTACTCTCTACCATAATACGGCTAACTCGTAGAAATAATGCTAGCTCCTCAGCTTTTAAGTTCTGAGTAAGCTGCTCTACAGCCCACTTCTCCGCTAGGTCAAGCTTTCCCATAACGTCCTCACCTTTAGGTGTTGCTTGTAGTAATTGACTGCGACCATCAAGCGGATTATCTGTCTTAAATATCAATTCAGCAGCTAAAAGATCATTCAAGGCACGGGTAATTTGGGCTTTATCTCGCTGCATATGCTTGGCAATAGATTGTGCTGTACTCTTTGAATTATGACAGACACATTTCAATGTTCTAATATGTGTCACTGATAAATCCAGTTTTTGTAGTTGAATGCCTTTAAGCAATAGATTTGTATAGCTATGCATTAATTGATGCATGGTTTCACTTAAAGAGATATTAAACATATAAAACTACAACTTAGTTGTTATATCAATAATATCGGAGATAGATGATTTTATCAACTACTTTTAAATGAATATCTGGTTCATAATTTGATGAAGGCGATTATTAGCCCTTAATAGACGTTATTAATAAAAAAACCGCCAATCAATAGGGCGGTTTTTATCAAGTCTCATATTAATTTTAAAAATTAAAACTTTATGGATTTTTCAAAAAAATAACTACTCGGACGTCTATTCTTCTTTTATCTGGACATTTTTTCCTGCTTTAGGGGTAAATAAGACTACATAAAACCGTGGAACATTGGTCAGTAAATAAGCGTGGAACATGATAAATCATAAAAAAAGCCCGAACAGGGATGAACGGGCTATAAATCGGGTAGAAGTACGTTGAATTATAACATAATTTAAAAAGCATTTTGTATAATCTGCATTATGTTAATTTTAGATAATCTTAAAAACTACTTCCATGCTCTAAACTTTTTTAAGCTGAGTATTAGGTAGAAATAAAGTAAAAATTCCGATTAAGGGTAAATATGAACATAGTGTAAATACCCATTCTATGCCGTCTCGATCAGCTAGGTATCCTAAACCAGCCGCTGCTATACCACTTACACCAAACATTAAACCAAACATGAGTCCAGCAATCATTCCAACACGCCCAGGAACTGCTTCTTGTGCATACACAACCATGGCAGAAAATGCAGATGACATAATTAAACCTGACATTACTGCGAGAATACACGTCCAAAATAAATTTGCATAAGGTATGAATAGCGCGAATGGGGCCATTCCTAAAAATGAAACCCAAATCACCGCTTTACGCCCAATACGGTCACCAATCGGTCCGCCAAAAAATGTACCAAAAGCAACTGCTGCCAAAAAAGCAAATAAATATAATTGAGCACTTTGAATTGGTAGATTAAATTTCTCAATTAAATAAAAAGTATAGTAATTACTAATACTTGCGATATAAGTAAACTTTGCGAACATTAGCATAGAAATAACTACGAGAGCTCGAACTAAAGTACTTCCATGTAATTTAAAACTTGAGGTAGATGCTGTTTTATTGATTTGAGTCTTGGCATGATGAATAGTCCATTTACTTACTTTAAATAAAACAAAAATTGCAATTAAAGCAAATAACACTAACCAAGCTGCTGAAGCTTGCCCGTTAGGAACGATAATAATAGCGGCCAATAAGGGACCAATTGCAGATCCTGTATTACCACCAACTTGAAAAGTCGATTGAGCCGTACCAAATCGCCCCCCAGACGCCATACGTGCCACACGAGAGGCTTCAGGATGAAATGTTGATGAACCAATCCCTATTAGGGATGCAGAGACAAGTAGCATATAAAAACTACTAGAAAACGCGAGCACAACAATGCCTATGAAGGTAACGACCATTCCTAAGGGCAGAAGATAGGGTTTAGGGTGTTTATCAGTATATAAACCGATCCAAGGTTGCAATAATGAAGCAGTAATTTGGTAGACCAGAGAAATTAGCCCAATTTGTGTAAAACTTAATGAAAAATTATCTTTTAGTAATGGATAAATAGCAGGGAGAGCTGCTTGAATTAAATCATTGAGTAAATGAGCTAAGGCTACAGCAAAAATAATATGACTCACCATTTTCGGTACTAAGTCTGTAACTTCAGCTTGGGGATTTTCCGCTATCTGAACAGGTGGTTGCATGAAATACCTTACTTGCCTTAAAAATTTAATCAGAATTATTATAATCTGTCATCTTTAAGTCTATATTCCAAAAATCATTCTATAAGTGACAATTTAAAGAGTTAATAACAATGTCTTTAGGCAAAAATATGGTTTCTACATTAGTTATCTCTATGGGCTCTAAGCATACTTATACAAGTTCAAGTGCCTTTAGTGCTATGTTTAAACGCCATTTAGGTTATTCTCCTCAAAATTTTAAATAAAGTTTTCATCAAATTCTTATCCATTTAACATAATGGCGGTTATACGAAATTAATGGATGTTCATATAGATTACTTGCATATTGTATTCGATCGAATACAATATAGTGAGAAGAGAAGGAATCCTCATGATTGAAATTAAACGTCTGCCAGAATTTGATGAATGGTTGGATGGCATTAAAGACAATATGACCCGTATCCGCCTGAATCGTCGATTAGATAAGGTTCAACGTGGAAACTGGGGAGACATTAAACCTCTCCAAGATGGCGTTTGGGAAATGAGAGAATTCTTCGGTTCTGGATGGAGGATGTATTACATCCAACATGGTGACGTTGTGATTGTAATGCTTGGTGGTGGAGATAAATCAACTCAACAACAAGACATCGATCGTGCAGTCAAACTATCGAAAACGTTGGAGGATTAAAATGGTTAAAGTAGCTGATTTACCAAGTTTTGATATGGCTGAGTCACTCAAAACTGAAGAAGACATTGTGATTTATCTCAATATGGTTCTTGAAGAGAATGATCCAGCTGAATTAGCTCATGCACTTGGTGTTATTGCTAAAGCTCGTGGCATGACTCAAATCGCTAAAGAAGCAGGGATTGGGCGTGAGGCACTCTACAAAGCCCTACGTCATGATTCAGCACCACGTTTTGATACAATTAATCGTGTAGTAAATGCTTTAGGCTTAAAACTCACAGTACAACACGCCTAAAGCTTTAAAAAATATAGTAAAAATGGGAGCTAAAGGCTCCCATTTTTAGATTCCTATAACGTGTATTATGTTAATTTTAGAGAAACTCATAAATGAATATAATAATTTGATTAAAATCCATTCTCTAAAATTCGGATATCAACACCAAGAACATCATCTTTTATCTTAAAGTGATGTTCTTGCATATGTACGGTTGCAAGGTGTGCATCTAAATGTTTGATACTTTTCCATTTTTCCAACATAACGACTGTATTTTTCAATGGCGCCTGATAAGACGCATGACTCTCATGATTAATAAGTAATTCGTAGCCAAAACAACCATCTTCTTCAAACACTGTTGGTGTGATCTCCTTGAATGAATTGATTACATGTTGCAGATGCTTTGAACCGGGTTTTACTTTAATTTCAGCAATAATTGTTAACATCATTTACCTCTATATCACTGATGCAGAAAAATTACGGATCAAATGTTGGCGATAGTCATCTTTTATTTGTGGTAAGTTTGGTGCTTTGATGACGTCATGAGCAATAAATGTTGACATGCTTTGCATACCAAGAAACTCATTGGCTTTTCGAAAAGGCAAATAAACCCCATCTACACCTCTCCCCTCAAAAAATTGTTTTGGATCAGTAAATGCTTCAGCAGGTGCATTCCAAGTTAATGACAGCATAAATTTTTTGCCATGCATTAAGCCTCCCGAACCATATTTTTTAGAAGTATCCGAACGTGAACGACCATCATTAGCGTATATATGACCATGACCTTCAGTAAATACATCATCAATATATTTTTTTACTGTCCATGGTGCACCCATCCACCAGCCTGGCATTTGATAAATAATAGCATCAGCCCAAAGATATTTTTTTACCTCCTCTTTTGGATCAAAAGCACTATCAGCACGCGTAACTTTAACTGTATGACCTAATTTGGTTAACACTTCTTCTGCTAAAATTGTCAAGGTATCGTTCAATTCACCATTAGAATGAGCAAAAGTTTTAGCACCATTGATAATTAAAATATTATTCATCTTCATCCCAAATTGAATAGAGAAGTACAATATAAATTTAAGATCCATCAACATAAATGCAATTATTAACAAAACATTATTGATTAATTGTTAATAATTAAAATATAATTAAAAATGATTTTTATTAATGATTTACTTAGATATGAAATCTACATTTGATGAACTTTTAGTATTTGTTACGATCGCTGATTGTGGCTCTATAGTGAAAACAGCAGAACAATTAAATCAAACAACATCTGCTATCAGTCGCACATTACAACGCCTCGAAAAAAAATTAAATGTTAAATTAATCGAACGTACAACCCGTAGCCTTAATCTTACCTATGATGGAAAAATTTTTTTAGAAAGAGCAAGAAAATTACTTTCTGATTTGAATGAAGCTGAAGAGTTGTTAATTAATCCAGGTACTGAACCTACAGGCTTAATTAAAATAGATTCAGCAACACCGTTTGTATTGCATGTAATTATTCCATTAATACCAGGGTTTATAGAACGATATCCAAAAATCAGTATTGAACTAACTAGTCATGATCATGTAATTGATTTATTAGAGCATAAAATAGATGTTGCTATACGATTTGGTGATCTAGAAGATTCAAGTCTCTATGCAAAATTATTATATAAAAGTCGTTTGTATATCGTTGCTAGCGCTGAATATCTCAAAAAAAATAACTTACCAAAATCTATTATTGAGTTAAATCAACATAGATTATTAGGATTTAGCCATCCTTTGCATTTAAATAATTGGCCAATTTATATAAATGATCAACTATATAAAACTTCACCATCTATTACAGCTTCTAATGGCGAAAGTGTTCGTCAACTTGCTTTACAAGGCGTAGGAATCGCTTGTCTCTCTGAATTTTTAATTTTAAAGGATATAAAAGAAGGTAAATTAATTGCTTTATTTGAAGATGAAATAAAGATTCATGAGCAAAAAATCCATGCTGTCTATTACAAAAAAAATTATATACCTAAGAGAGTTAGATTATTTATTGATTATTTATATGAAAAATTACAACAGCTTAATTAATTTTAAATGGATTTTTCAAACCAAAGTCTGAAAAATCCACCAAATCACTACCCATTTAACATAATGGAGGTTATGCAAAGTCGACTTGTAATGCAATTTGCATTACACTGTTCCTAGTACATTAAATACTTGGGAAATATGATGGCTACTGTTAACTTCAGGATCGATGAAGCCCTTAAAGAAAAATCTTATTCAATCCTTAAAGAGCAAGGTATTGCACCTACGGATTTCTTCACTAGTATTCTTGAGTATGTTGCTACGACTGGGAAACTGCCTGTCAAAAAAGCTTTGCTTTCGGAAGAAGATGAAGAATTATTAGCTCTTGTCCGTAAGCGCATTAATGATCCTAAAGAGATGTTTGAGGAAGTCACATTAGATGACTTATAAGCTTTTACGTCACAAGGACTTTACAGCAGAATGGGAAAAACTCCCTGTTGCTATACGAGATCAATTTAAAAAGAAACTAGCCGAAGCCATAGAGCAGCCACATATTCCAAAGAATATGCTTAGAGGCGATCTTGCAGGTTGCTATAAAATCAAATTATTAAAAGCTGGTGTCCGACTTGTCTATCAAGTTAAAGATGATCAGGTAGTTATCCTGCTCATTACCGTCGGAAAACGAGCTGATAGCATAGTTTATGACGAAGCGAAAAAGCGAATTAAAGACTAAAAATGGGAGCTTATAGCTCCCATTTTTGGCTTCGTATAAGAGATTTTATGTTAAATGGATACAGCTTTTGAAAATTTTAACTTTGAATCAGAGATTTCATTTTTAATATGATAAAACCAAAGAATAAAGAAAATTTTAATTTAGGTATGTCATAAGTGAATTTTTCAGGTGATGCAGAGGTTTTTTTATCTTGTCTTGGAACTAAAGAGTCAAGTTCAGATATTTTGAAAGCAGTTATTCTTGTTGCAAGTGAGTTTGACTCATTAGAGACTAATTTTGGTGGAGAAAAGCTATCCTATTGGCAATTTTTTAAGAGAGGTATTACGTTCAGGTTTAATGAACATCAGATACTAGATACCATTTTCATCTACGTCAAAGAGAATGAAGAATATTACCCATACCCGTTTTTAGAAAATCTGATCACAGGTATTAATCAAAAAAGTACGATGCAATCTGTAGCTTATTTATTTGGAATCCCCGAAAGAGAAAGTAACAGTTGGCTTAAATACAAAATATTTGATAAATATTTACATTTTGAGTTTGATAATTCATTAGAATTGAAACAAATTACAATGGGACAATATTGATACCATATTATTAATTTTTATGTGTTTTTTAAATTTAAACCCTAGATATGAGTCTAGGATTTTTCAATTTCGTATAACAGCCATTATGTGTGTGATTCATAGAGATCGTTTCAATTTAGCGATCTCTAAATCCATCTTGTAATTGGCGTGTTGAATCCGTTCATTGGATGGGTTGTATTGCTTCTGGACCTCATCAGAGAAAGGGG
>NZ_JAFCXG010000023.1:0-15305 GCF_049898185.1 Acinetobacter sp. 40AMC3-4 | reverse complement strand
TTTTGCCAGTGTTGATCTGTCAGCATGGTACGAGGCATAGCGAATAGTAAAATTGGGTTTGGCGATTTGATTTTACTACTTCGCTATTTTTTTAAGCTAAAAGTGTCAACACACCCTAGATTGTTTTAAATTTATGCACTCAACCCAGAAAATCATTTTTTTTATGGAAATGCGTTTGACACCCCCCTGTTTTCACCCTATTATACGCCCACCTCTGAAACGTCCCTATCGTCTAGAGGCCTAGGACATCGCCCTTTCACGGCGGTAACCGGGGTTCGAATCCCCGTAGGGACGCCAATTTTCAGAAGTACATTTTATTAAGTCCCTATCGTCTAGAGGCCTAGGACATCGCCCTTTCACGGCGGTAACCGGGGTTCGAATCCCCGTAGGGACGCCATTACTTCAAGCTAAAAGTAGCGGTTTTAAAATTTATCTTCTGTACTGTCCCTATCGTCTAGAGGCCTAGGACATCGCCCTTTCACGGCGGTAACCGGGGTTCGAATCCCCGTAGGGACGCCATATTCGAGATGGTAACATCTCAACAAAAAGCCCGAGCATTGCGACTCGGGCTTTTTTTTATCTTGCAAATTTTATTTCTGAAAACTTTAAACCTTGTTTTTATCATTCGTTCAAATCTAGCTCTCTTTCTGGGGGCTGCCATCCCATTCTTAATTTTACAATTTGTATTGTTTTAACATTTCTATGCATAGAAATATCCGTTCATTTTCATTTAAAGCAATACACCAATAAATTAGAACAAAAATTCAACACCCTGCTTTTAGAGGGCACGTTAAGGTAAATCAAGAGAAATCTGCAAGGATCAGATTATGTTCGTCAGCACAGAGCTAAGTTTACCTTTATCGCCAAATAAAAATCATAATTATCAAATTAAAAGCTTTAAGGATTGGGTCGACTTTTTTCAAGATACTGAAATTTCGACATATACCAAAACTGAAAAAGCTGAATCTTATTTGAGCGATCTGATTAAAAATTTAAATATTGATACTCTCGGATGGTTAGATCAGCCCCCACAGGTTGAACAGCATCTTTTAGAACAACATCATCAAATCTGTGCCACTTTCCAGACCTATGTCAATCGCCGGAAACAGCAACAGCCCCGGGAATATTTTCCGACGGTTTCTCATGCTTTCGAATTCCTGGCGAAAGTTGCACCGGTTAAACTGGTCGATGGTGCTTGGTTGTATTCAACCGTGCCAAACTGTAATCAGCCCGAGTTGAAAGATTTGATTTACATCTATCTCGAAGAGCTTGGTTTAGGGCATCCGCGTGCCAATCATGTCACCATGTATCAGGACCTGTTGAGTCATTATGAGCTGAACAGTTATGCCGAGCATTTGGATGACAGTTACTACGAACAGGCTGCCGTACAGCTCGCACTGGCTTATGCCCCGGCCAAATACCTACCTTTGGTCATTGGCTTTAATCTCGGCTATGAACAGTTACCGCTGCATCTGTTAATCACCAATTATGAACTGGCTGAACTGGGTATCGATCCACATTATTTCAATGTGCACATTACTATTGATAATGCTCACAATGGTCATGCGCAGAAATCCCTGCAAGCATTTATCCAGCATTTTAATCATGCAGAAAACCCGGAAACTTATCTGGAGCTGATTAAAAAAGGCTATGTCCTGAATGACATCGGCAAAAGTTCTTCTCAGATTATTAAGGAACTGGACATTGAACAGATGGCTTTAAAAGTGTTCCAGAATAAAGCGCTGATTGGTCAATATATTCATAATCAGAAATGCCAGTTTAGTGGCAAGACCATCAATGACTGGTTATCCGATCCTGCCCAGATTGCCGAGTTTTTGCAGGTCATGATTGAAAAAGGCTGGATCGTAAAAGATGCACCAGTGGAACAAAGCCGTTTCTGGAAAATGATAGATCATCCGGAAGGTAAAATGTTTGGGGTCTTTAATGCGACCGAAAAACAGATTATTAGAGACTGGATTCAGGGGGCAGGCTTGGCAACTCGCCTATCGTCACGTAGTGCAACTCCTTCACAGGCAAAAATTGAACCTGCAATGAGCCGCATGGACCAGCAGCGCTTAAATCAGTTAAAAAGCCGTTTCATACGCTGTGAAGGTGCTGAACAGAAAATTGATTTACTGATTCCTTATACTGCACCGCATATGCATCATACTGAAATTGGTTTATGGGCGACTCGTCAGTTAAGCCAGTTATTATTTCCTTTTCAGACCCAGGCGATGCATTATTCCTAAAGCACCCCTAAGTGCCAGAAATTAAAAAACCGGACATTTGCAGTGTCCGGTTTTTTAATAAAGATTAAGCCGATTTTCGCGAGTTTAATTGTCCCTTGATCACCGCTTTGACATTGCCTTTCAGATACTGCAAAAAGACCTTTAGTGGTGACAGCTTTGGATTAGGCTGCTTGCCTTTGGCAATTTCTTTAAACTGCGCGGCATACCAGATGATTTCCATAATCGCCATTTTGTCGACCATTGGAATACCGGTTTTAATTTTCTCAACCGCATAACGTACATCATGCCCTGCAACCAGACGATTGCCCAAGTCAGGTTCTACCGCAAAGGGACGTGCAATCCCGACAAAATCACAAGCACCACTGTCAAGCGCGGCATTCATGCCTTCAACAGTTCGGAATCCACCAGTGACCATGATATGGCACTTCACTTCCTGACGGATTTTTTCGGCAAAATCGAGGAAATAGGCTTCACGGGCAATGGTTGAAGCTTTGCGTTTGTCTTCTTTTACACCAGCCATGGCAGGCGCTTCATAACTACCGCCGGATACTTCAATGATATCAATCCCGGCTGCATCCATCGCCTTAAAGACATAGATCACATCTTCTTCACTTATACCACCGCGCTGAAAGTCAGCAGAATTCAATTTGACTGAAATAATGAAATTTTCTGAGCTTGCAGCACGGACAGCCTGATAGGTTTCCAGCAGAAAACGGGTACGATTCTCAATACTACCACCCCATTGATCCTGACGCTTATTGGTTAGCGGTGACAGAAACTGGCTAATCAGATAACCATGTGCCCCATGCAACTGCACCCCCTCAAATCCTGCTTTTTCACAGATGGCAGCCGAAGTGGCAAAGCGCTGAATAATATCCAGGATTTCATCTTCGCGCAGTTCCCGTGGGGTTCCAAAGCTCATGGCCAAAGCCGGACTAAAGGATACTGCCGAAGGTGCAACCGTTTCTTTATTCAGACCTTTGGGACACTGGCGGCCCGGATGCGACAACTGGACCAATTGTACCATGCCATGCTGTTTGCCTACGTCGGCCCAGACTTTAAGCTGCGCCAGATCGCGTTCTGTTTCTACCACTACGACGCCCGGTTCATTCTTGGCACGATAATCCACCATGACATTACCCGTAATAGCACAACCCAAGCCACCTTCGGCCCATGCTTCATACAACTTGAAATGTGCCTGATTGGGCTGGCCGGCATCATTGGCCAGTGCTTCACTCATGGCACCTTTAATGATGCGGTTTTTAAAAGTGATATTGCGAATTTGAATGGAATCGGCCAATTGAGTCATGATCTGTCCTGATACGTTACTTTTATTTTGTACTCGTTTATAACGTAAGCCAGAACAATTGACAATCAGTCTTGTCAAATTTACACAATTTTTATCTGCTTATTTTCTTATGGTTAAAGATTTTTGTGATTTAGTTTCTTGGATCAAAAGCATCCCGTACCGCTTCTCCCATATAGATCAGCAAACTCAGTACAATCGCCAAACTAAAGAATCCCGACAATGCCAGCCACGGCGCATTTAAGTTGTTTTTGGCCTGAAGCAAGAGTTCCCCGAGGGATGCCGAATCGGGTGGCAGACCATACCCTAAAAAATCCAGCGCTGTCAGTGCAGTAATATTGGCGGTTAGCATAAAAGGTAACTGTGACAGGCTAGAACCTATCACATTGGGAAGAATATGTTTGAACATGATCCGTCCATCCCCGGCCCCGATACTTCTTGCTGCCCAGACATATTCCAGATTTCTGGCGCGCAAGAACTCAGCGCGCACCATACTCACCAGTGTGGTCCAGCCAAATAACAGCATGATCAGAAATAGCCAGTAAATACTCGGAGTAAACAGACTGACCAGTACCATCACCATAAACAGCATCGGTAAACCACTCCAGACTTCGAGTATGCGTTGCCCGATCAGGTCAATCCATCCGCCATAATAACCCTGAATTGCCCCTACTAAAATTCCCAACGCTGCAGACAATAGAGTCAGAGCAAAACCAAACAGTAATGAAATCCTTAAGCCATATAGAATCCGTGCCAGAACATCACGGCCCTGATCATCTGTTCCCAGCCAGTTTTGCGCACTCGGTGGCGAAGGCACTGGTACAGCCAGTTCAAAATTTGGCGTTTGAGAGGAAAACGGAATGATGGGCCAGATCGCCCAGCCCTTTTCTGCAATCAGTTGCTGTACAGCGGGATCTTTATATTCTGCTTCTGTCTCAAATACCCCACCAAACGTGGTTTCTGGATAGGATTTCAGGATGGGCAGATAAAAAGCATGATCATATTTCACCAACAAGGGCTTATCGTTAGCAATCAGTTCTGCACCCAAGGAAATGATGAAAATAGCACTGAAAATAATAAAGCAGCCAAAGCCCAGCTTATGCTGCTTAAAACGTTGCCAGCGTGCTTGCATCAAGGAAGACATTATTGTGATCCTCGACGTGAACTGAAATGAATCCTTGGATCAATCAGTTGATAGAGCAAATCACTGAGTAAACGCAGTATCAGGCCGAGCAAAGTAAAAATAAACAAAGTACCAAAAATCACCGGATAGTCACGCTGAATAATCGCCTCAAAGCCTAAAACACCCAAGCCATCCAGATTAAAGATAATCTCGATAAACAGGTTTCCCACAAAAAACACCCCGATCAGAACTTCAGGCAAACCTGCGATAAGCACTAAAATGGCATTCCGGAATACATGCCGATACAGCACTGCATGTTCAGTTAAACCTTTGGCCCGCGCAGCCAAGACATATTGCTTAGTCAGCTCTTCTACAAAGGAAAATTTGACCAGATAGGTCAAACTGGCAAATCCGCCAAGCACCATGGCCAACAGCGGCAAGGCCATATGCCAGAAATAATCCTGAATTTTCGCAAAGAATGAGAGTTCAGCAAAATTTTCAGAGCGAATTCCCTGCAAGGGAAACCAGTGCAGATAAGACCCACCAGCAAAAAATACGATGAGTAAAATGGCAAAAATAAAGGCTGGAATGGCATAGCCTACTGCCAACACTAGAGAGGTAGTCTGATCAAACAGACTGCCATGTTTTCGGGCTTTTCTAATCCCTAAAGGAATGGAGACCAGATAAATCAGCAAGGTACTCCACAGGCCTAAAGAAAGCGATACTGGCAATTTTTCCCAGATGAGTTCAGTCACAGGTTTGTCTTTGAAAAAACTCTGCCCCAGATCAAACTGCGCATAACGCGTTAGCATTTCCCAAAATCGAATATGCAGCGGCTGGTCAAAGCCGTACTGGATATTAATCTGCTCAAGCATCTCCGGTGTGAGGCCTTGCTTTCCCTGATACTGCAATCCGGTATGCGCCAAACCATTGACCTGTTGCGCCTGATAAATCGCCTGCTCCACCGGACCACCGGGTGCCAGCTGGATCACCATGAAATTGATCAGCAAAATGATCAGCAAGGTTGGAATCATCAGCAACAGACGTTTGAGAATATAAGTGCTCATGGCACTCCCTGATAGGCTTGGAGCTTAATGCTGTTTGAA
This sequence comes from Acinetobacter sp. 40AMC3-4, assembly GCF_049898185.1. Lineage (GTDB taxonomy): Bacteria > Pseudomonadota > Gammaproteobacteria > Pseudomonadales > Moraxellaceae > Acinetobacter. Next base: position 9,521 of record NZ_JAFCXG010000023.1, on the reverse strand, counting down.
ATAATCAGCCACATGTCTGGCCTTTTCTGCATCGACCCACCAGTAATCAATCCCGGCGGAGAGTTTAGGTTTTCGTTGCGGCTGCTGATACATATTCCAGTAAGCATACCAGTATTCGCCCGTACCATAAGTCAGAATATGATAATAGCCTGCTCGCAGTAAACGGTCTAATGCTCGGGTACTATTCACCAGCTGTTCACGGTTTTGAGCTTGAGTCACCTGCTGAATGACTCCATCAATGGCCGGATTTCGAATACCGGCATAATTATAATTACCTGACTGCGCTGCGGCCTGACTGCCCCAGAACTGTTTCTGCTCCTGCCCCGGTGTCAGGGATTGCGGCATGGTATCAACAATCATATCAAACTGATAATTCCGCAGCCGTTCATAATATTGCGCGGTTTCTACCATACGAATGCTGGCCTGAATGCCCAAGCGTTTTAAATGACGTAGATATGGCATCAGATCACGCTGCTGTTCTGCCTGATGCAACAGGAACTCAATCTGTACCGGTTGACCCGCAGCATTGACCAACTTCCCCTGTTGATAACGATAGCCTGCCTTTAATAGCAATTGACGGGCCTTTAACAGATTGTTCCGGTTAAAACCGGAGGCATCTGACTGAGGATATTTCCAGTCCTTAAGTACCGCCTGACGTTGAACCTGATCAAGCTGCTTTAAATGGGGTTTTAAAATGTGCAGTTCTTGAACACTTGGCCGTCCATGAGATGCCAGCTCGCTATTGGAAAAAAAGCTGTTCAGGCGCTGATATTCACCATAGAACATGGCTTTATTCAGCCATTCAAAGTCATAGGCAAAACTCAAGGCTTGCCGGAAACGGATATCGGCAAAAGGCTGACGGCGGGTATTGAATATCAGACTCTGGGTCGGAATCGGGTTGTGATGCTGAAAGCGGTAACGCTGCACCTGTCCTTGCCGAACGGCAGGAAATTGGTAGTCTTTCACCCAACGGTTGACCTGTTTTTCCTCATGCAAGGTAAATTGGCCCGACTTGAAAGCTTCGAACTTGATTTCAGGGCTACGATAATAACGATACTTGATCCGGTCAAAATTATAACGCCCGCGGTTGACCATCAAGTCTTTGCCCCAATATCGGGGATTGCGTTTATAGCTAATACTACGTCCAGCATCTATGTGTTCAATGACATAAGGCCCTGAACCCAGCATCGGTTTCAACGTCAATTCTTTAAAATTACGCTTTTGCCATTCCTGTTTAGAATAAATGGGCATCTGCGCGACAATCATCGCCATTTCCGGATTATGTCCGGATTTAAAATGCATTTTGACCTGTAAAGGTGACAGGACTTCCAGCCGGTTTAAATCAGCCAAATACATCTGCAGGCCAAAATTGGACTGGGTCTGAAACAGTTCAAAACTGTATTTGACATCTTGTGCAGTTACCGGCTGGCCATTACTAAACCGTGCTTTCGGATTTAAATGAAAAATAATAAAGGCGGTTTTCTTGGGGTCAAAACTGACTTTTTCCGCCAGCAAGGGATAGTACACACCGGGCTCATCCAGTGACTTGGACAGCAAACTGTCAAAAATATAGTTGCCCCCTTCAGTGACATTGCCCTTGCCATTCATGCTGTTTAAATTATCGAAACTGCCATCAGCTGCTAGAATCAGCGTACCGCCTTTCGTTGCTTGCGGATTGGCATAAGGCAGGGATTTGGCCTGGGCATATTTCGGCTGGTTATATAGCGCGATATATGGGGTGGTGATCAGGGCTGCCCAACTGCTACTCACGAGCAGCGGGGCTAGCCAGATAAACCTGAAAGTTTTAAATAAATGAGCGAATCTCATGATCCATTCATTAATTCGGTACTTTAATCACATCGCCAATACGCAATTGCGTATTCGGTTTGAGATCATTCATTTCCGCCAGTTCATTGCTGTTCATACCATAGCGTGAAGCCAGACCGATTAAGGTATCACCGCGTTTGACTTTATAATCAGTCACCAGTTTTGGAATCTGAATGGTTTGACTGACCCTTAATCCTGCGCGTGGACTTAGATTATTTAATTGAGCCAAGTCGGTCACGCTTATGCCTAAACGGCTGGCGATTGCATTCAGGGATTCGCCTGATTTAACGGTATAGGATTCAGTTGCCTTAGAAGCTACAGGCTTAGTTGCCACTTTCACATCTTCAACTTTTTTATCTACCGGAAAGTCACCCTCAATTTTTAAACGCTGACCAATACGCACCGTACTATTGGTATTCAGGCCATTTAAATCTGCCAGATATTTCAGTTGTAAATGATACTGACGTGCAATAGAACTTAAGGTTTCACCTGACTTCACCACATGCGAATCCGATTTTGTATTCTTCGTCGCAGTTTCAGCAACCACTTCACGTACCGGTTCAGCAACTTCACCACTGAGTTTCAGGCGCTGTCCCACACGCAAGCCGGCATTACGTGACATGCTATTCAGGCTCGCCACCTGGTCCATTGACAGATTGTATTTTGCGGCAATACCGGTCAGCGTATCACCCGCTTGAACCGTATAGGTTTCAGGGATCTGACTGCCGGCTGGAATCTTGATGGTCTGACCTATACGTAAACCACTATTGGCAGACAACCCATTCAATACAGCCAGTTCAGAAACACTCAGCATGCTTTGACTGGCAATGCTATACAGGGTTTCACCGCGTTTGACCTGATAGTTTTCAGTCGCAGTCTGATCGACTTTGACATTTTCAAACTTCTGCTCAGTTTTCTGGCTAGATGCCGTTAGCCCTTCAACTTCCTGAAGTGGTACATTGATTTTCTGTCCCACCATCAGACTGCTACCGGCAGTCAGACCCGACGTTAATGATGCCAGTTCGGTATTTGAAAGCCCGTAACGATCGGCAATCAGTTTCAGATATTCACCGCGTTTCACCGTATAAGATTTGGTCTGAACCTTGGCAGTTTCAGCTTTTTTAATCTCTTCAGCTTTAGATTTAGAGGCAACCGTTTCTTTCAGTGACAGCTTTTGCCCAACAAACAGACCGCTATTGGTACTCAGTCCATTAAAATCAGCCAGTTGTTTCACGCTAAAACCAAACTGATTCGCTACGCTAGTCAGAGAGTCATTGGCCTGAACCACATAAGTTTCCGGCTTTTCTTTGGCTTTGCTGGCTTCCTGTACCGGTTTGGCATCATACAGATAAATGGTGGTACCCACATACAGCGGAGAATTTGGATCAATCTGGTTCCATTTCGCCACATCACGCCAGTTCACCCCATTTTTAGCCGCAATCATTGCCAGATTATCACCTGGTAACACCTTATAGGTACTGCGTTTGCCTTTTGGAGCAACCACCACCACTTCAGAATCAGTCTTGACGTAATTTTTGCCCTGATTCAGCTGGGCTTCAACCGAATTCGCAGTGGTATTGTCAGCAACTTCTTTTGGATAAGAGAAGCCTTTTGTCAGTTCTTTACCTTGCTGCTCAGCCACAGACAGGCTGGTTTGAATGGCAGTCAGCTTGATTTTGCCATCATAAGGATCAACAATTTCTGTGCCAGCCGGCGCCAATGCTTTCAGCTCTTCAACCACTTGGGCCTGTTCTGCCGGTGTTGCGACAGGCTGCAGAATTTCATCTACAGTTTTCTGAATATCCTGTGCGATGACCGCCTGCTGAACTTGTTGACGCTCAGCTGCAGAAATCGGTGGTTCGACCTGAATTTGTTTCGCTGGCGCTGCAGGTGTTACAGCTACCGGAATACGCGGCGCACTTGGAATTGGCAAATCACTTTGTGCCGCAAAACTGGCTAAAGCAGATGAGCCTTTAGGTGTCGAAATCTTTTTCGTAGTCTTCGTTACAGTATTGGCCGTTGTCGCGGTACTTACCGCTGCTGTGACGACAGATGGCGTACTTGCAGCTTTCGCCGGAGTCGTTGTTTTAGCAACGGTCGTTACAGGCTGATTACTAACAACCGCTGGCGGAGTCTGTTTAGAAGGCGTAATCGTTTTCGTATTTAATTCTGGCGGTGCAGCTCTGGTGGGCACCACTGTCGTCGTATTTCGCGGCAGGCTGCTCGTGTTACTCGCCCATAAACCGCCTGAGCCGGATAATTTTTTCAGCTTCTCATCGACTGAAGGACTTAGGTCAGCTGGAATCAGAATACGGCGCGGACTTGCAGGATCAATATGATCACCACGATGACCCGGGTTTAATTGATACAGTTCTGCACGGCTTAGACCAGTGATGGCTGCAATTTCATTTAAACTGGCAACACCGACCGGTACTTCACGGAAATGCGGACGGTTGGCAATCGGTGGCAAACTCACCCCATAACTGCCCGGATTTTTAATAATTTGTGCAACTGCCAGAAAACGTGGCACATAGCTCATGGTTTCTTGTGGCAGTTTCAAGGACCAATAATCGGTGGGCAGACCTGCAGCTTTGTTACGGTTAATTGCCTGCTGGATACGGCCTGGGCCGGCATTATAAGAAGCGAGCGCCAATTCCCAGGAACCAAACTGGTTATACAGACTGCCTAAAAATTCATAGGCTGCACGGGTCGATTCCACCACATCACGACGACCATCGTATAAAGAAGTCTGCTTTAAACCATAAATGCGGCCGGTACTTGGAATAAACTGCCATAAACCTGCTGCCGCCGCACTACTGGTCGCTGCCGGGTCATAAGAACTTTCAATAATCGGTAACAGTGCCAACTCGGTCGGCATGCCACGGCGTTCTGCTTCTTTTACTGTGTAATATAAATAACGTGATGCACGCGCACTTAAACGATCCAGATAAGGCTGACGTGAAATAAACCAGCCACGCTGCGCATCAATCCGCGGATTCCAGACACTTAAGTCCATCTTGAAACCTACGGTCATGCGTTTCCAGACATCACCATGTTTCAGAATCTGTAAACGGTCGCCTTCGACTGCACGCATATCCGTTGCAGAGAGTAAATCTTCGAGTCCATCCAGACTACTGGCATCCAGATATTGTGATCCAACCTGCTTGCTTGATGCTGTTTGGGTCGCACTTTGTGTAGATGAACAGCCCGTCAGTCCTAGAGAAGCAAGCGCAGTTCCCAGTACAGAATATTTTAAAAATGTAGGTAATGTCGGCTGCCACAAAATTGCGGTTGGTTTATACATAAAGAAATCCAAACAACTCGTATATAAATTTATTTTTTAGATATGCCATTGTAGTGAAGCATGTCGAAGACTCAAGCCAATAATTTACCGCGATTTCACGTTAAATGTTACAAGAAATTAAAAAATCCCGGACATATAGATTGATCGACTGCATTTGCGCTATACAATAAGCCTTCCAGCTTGTTCTATTTTGATCGGATTTAATCTATGTCACACACTATCACACTTTATGTTGATGGCGCCTGTCGCGGCAACCCGGGTTTAGGCGGCTGGGGTGCGTACATTGTTAATGGCCAACAAGAACACAAAATTTATGGCGGTGAAGATCATACTACCAATAACCGCATGGAACTGACGGCTGCGATTGAAGGGATTCTGTTCTGTGACAAGCAAGACAAACTGGTGATCTATACCGATTCCAAGTATGTCAAACAAGGCATTACCGAATGGATTCACGGCTGGAAAAAGAAAAACTGGAAAGACGTCAAAAATCCGGATCTGTGGCAAAAGCTCGATGAAGTCTGTCAGGGACGTGACATCGAATGGCACTGGGTCAAAGGTCATGCCGGACATCCGGGCAATGAAATGGCCGATCAGCTGGCCAATCTGGGTGCTGATGAAACCCTGAAAAAATCCAAGCAAAGCCCTTCAATGTCTGAAGATAAAAAAAAATCTGAACCCGACTGGTTGCTAGACGATCCTTTCGGTCTGGATCTGGCTGAGAGTGAAGAAGAGCTGGAAGACCTGCCGGAAGAAATCATCGAAGTGACTGTTGAAGAAATTGTACAGACTGAAGTTTTAGCAACGGACAGCAATAAAGATGCTTCATCTTCAGACGCATCTGCCTCGACTGAGCTACATCCGCAAATTGTCATTACACCAGCAAAGCTACAGCTGCATGGCCCACGACAACTGATTCTGGATACTGAAACCACCGGTTTTTATTATCAGGATGGTGACCGGATTATTGAAGTCGGCGCGCTGGAAATGATTAACCGCAAACTGACCGGCAGCTCGATTCATATCTATATCAATCCGAAAACACCGGTCGGCGATTCCGTGAATGTCCACGGGATCACCGATGAATTCCTGCAAGACAAACCGCTGTTTGAAGAAATTTCTCAAGTGCTGTTTGACTATTTACACGGCGCAGAAATTATTGCGCATAACGCGACTTTCGATATGAACTTCCTGGATATGGAATTCAAGCGCGCAGGTTTTAAAGCGCTCTCCGAGGTTTGTGAAGTCACCGATACCCTGGCATTAGCCAAGTCCAAACATCCCGGGCAGAAAAATTCGCTGGATGCCTTAGTGCGCCGTTACGAGATTCCACAACGCGACCGTACTTTCCACGGTGCCTTGCTTGATGCGGAAATCCTGTCGGATGTTTATCTGGCGATGACCGGTGGACAAGTGTCTTTTGATATCGATGCCCTGTCTCAGTCTGAAGACCAGAACAGCCGTTCAGGGATGGCCAGAGTTGAAATTGAATTGCCGGTGATTCTTCCGTCAGAACAGGAATTGCAGGAACATGAGAATTGGGTCAAACAATTCGAAGAAAAACATGGAACTGCTTGCCTTTTCGCAAAATAAAATCTACATTTCCGGGGATACTTTAGGTTTAAAACTATCGTTCTTCAGTTATAGTAAATACAAAGAGGCCCCGTAGTTTAAAGCGGGGGCTCATATATAGATAATACTCCAGGAAAGGTGCAGATCATGTCTTACCAAACCTCTATACATTTTGATCCAACAGCTTTACTGATAATAAAAAATGAGGTTGATAACTCGATCAAGTTAGTCGAATCAGCAGTAAGCACCTTGGTAGAAGACCAGACTTTACCTTTTGGTATTGATGATGCATTAAATCAGTTCGAACAATGCGCCCAGGTTCTGGCACTCATCGACATGTCCAGTCTGGCAAAAGTCGCTCAATATTCAGCAGAATTAATGCGCAAGATTATGGGGAATCCGGCGCAGGTTAATACTCAAGAAGTGATCGCCTTGAGTGAAGGCACCACCATGCTGAAACGCTATATCGAATTTATCTGTTTGCGTGAAGTGAAAATTCCACAGTTTTTGCTGGATACCCTGAACCGTCTGGAACTGGCTTTGGGTAAACCACTGACGACTGAAGGCCAGCATGTAGAATCGCTATTAGATTGCGTCACTCCTGATTTTGCGCTGCCACAGGCACCAAGTCTGGAAAAATCCCAATATGTACACCGTCTGTATAAGCTGTCACTCAACAAGCTGATCAATCAGGAAGAAAGTGAACTGGATTTGCAAGCCATCAAACTGGTGGGGGCTTATCTGGCCGGACTTGCAGAACAACATGACAGCAAGCAGTACTGGAATCTGGTATATGTCGCGTTAAACAATATTGAGCACCTGCTGATTAATGAGCCACGTCTACGCACCTTGGTGAGCATTGAGCGCAACATGGCACAGTATTTTAGCTCGGCAGACAGCTTCAAGGCTTCGCTGGCTGATCTGGCCAATGTGCTCAGCCTATGTATCAGTCAGGAAGATGAAACTGCGCAATCTATCCGTAGCCAGCTCAATGTTGGCGATGACCTACTGACCGATATGCAATTACAGGTCTTCAGTCGCCACCTGTATGGTCCTGACTTTGAAACCATGCATACCATCAGCGAGTTGGTGACCACGGAAATGGCACAGATTCGTAATGACATCGAGTTCAACTATCAGAATATGACGCCTGAAAAGACTCAGGAATTACAGGCTCAACTGAATAGTTTGGCCAATATCTTCAAGGTGTTGAACCTGAATGAAGCCTATCATGACCTGACCCGTCAGGCTGCTTCACTGAGCCAGCCCGAGATTATGCAGGATGCCAGCTTTGCCCAGCAGTTGATGAATGTCATTCTGTCTGCCATGAACTCGATTGGCGTACTGGAACGTCATCACACTTCGAGCCGCTTGCAGCTGCGCGTCAACAACATGAATATTTCTCTGGACCGTCTGGATGAAGCACACGCTGCTTTACTCACAGAAACCAAGGCCCTGATCGAGCTTTCTAGCCAGATTCTCAGCAATTACCTGCAAGATCATGACTTGACTGCCCTCGAACCTGTTCCTGTACAGTTTTGCGAGATTGGCGGCGCGATGCTGTTCCTGAATGCAGAACATGTTCGTACTGCATTCACCACCACTGCAGAATTCATCAAGAACCGTATTGATCTGTCGATTGCATTAAGTCCGGAAGAAATTCATCGTGCTTTAGACACCCTGGCCAGTGCCGACATGATGATTGATAACTTAAAGAACAAACAGCCTGTATTACAGGCGATGTTTCAGGTAGCATTGGACAGTAGTGAGAAACTCAAAATAGTTGCCTAATGTCCAAATTATCACTTGCTTATATTTTTCAACAACAGCAACTGCTGGTCGATCAACACTTTCAACTTCCACGGGTTGAAGCCTTAGCAAGTGATTTGCTACTCCACACGGGTGATCAGGTGATTGCCCGTGATCTTCTTCCCGATGAGCCGATTCCTGCAGGCTTGCAACTGGTTCCCATCCGTCAGCTGTTACAGTTCTGGAATACCCAGCAATTCGAACAGGCCAGCCGCGCAGTACAACTTTTAGAATGGCGTCGTAACCATAAGTTCTGTAGTCATTGCGGTACAGCGACTGAAGCGCATGCTGTTGAATATGCCATGGTCTGCCCATCCTGCAACTACCGGCAATATCCACGGGTACAGCCTTGCGTTATTACTGTTATTACCAAAGGTGAAGACGAGATTCTGCTGGCCAAAAATGCACGTAATACTAAAAGCCAGATGTATGGACTGATTGCCGGTTTCGTTGAAGTGGGTGAAACGCTGGAAGATGCAGTACGTCGTGAAACGCTGGAAGAAGTCGGTCTGCATCTCAAAAATATCCAGTATCTGGCCAGCCAGCCCTGGCCTTTCCCAAGTAACCTGATGATTGCCTTCAAGGCAGAATATGCTGGTGGTGAGCTACAGCTGCAGGAAGAAGAAATTAGCGATGCGCAATTCTTTAAATTCGATCAGCTGCCTGAAATTCCGTTTAAAGGCAGTATTGCCCATGCCATGATCATGCATGTGACTCAAGGTACGGCAGTCTCAGACGACACCAAGACCTGGCTATAAATCTGCACTCGAAAGATTTAGCTCAACGGCTTAAAAAAGAATCCAGGGGAGATCATCCACTGGATTCTTTTTTATCTATTGCTTAGGGTCTGTTGACATTTACTGTTCATAATTAACCCTATAAAGGTAGCTATAAAAATATACAGGCTAAAGCAACAGAACTTTGATAATTTCTTTTGAGCTTGTCATATCGAGTAGCTATTCCTCTAAATTGCTTTAATCTACAAAACATATTTTCAACTAAATGCCTG
>NZ_JAFCXG010000022.1:12906-15789 GCF_049898185.1 Acinetobacter sp. 40AMC3-4 | reverse complement strand
AATACATCTCGTGAATCTGATCGTTATAGTACGCGGGAAATAAAGTGGCATAAAGTTATTCCAGTTTCATCATTACAAAAACAAGCTGATGATATTAGTCTTAAATTACGTGATTTAAACGTGTTAATTCAGTCGAATAATTGGAAAATTGATTTGATTGAAGCCTAATAGTCCTTTAGATATAATCAAGTTGAACATACTGGGCGAGTACAAGATCCCCTACTTCCACAACATAGGATTGTAAATAAAGTGTAGTGGCTTGCAAAGCAAGTGGATAAGCTTAAAATTTTAAGTACAAATCAATCCATCACTTGGCATAACTCAAATCTTTGTGCAAACAAAGTTACACGTTACTTATAACTACCATGTACTGACAGTATGTTCACCTCAATTACTAAAAATAAAGAAATGAGCAAGCATCAGCTCAACTACATTTCTATTTTTAATTCAGTTCGGCTTTGTTGTATAAAGAGCTGAAAGATAGACTTTGAAAATTATAAAAATCGGAAATTTATGATATAAAAAATGTGCTCGACGATGTCGAAAAGCCGACTTGGAAACAAGTCGGCTTTTTTAAACAACTTTGTAATATTCTCTAAATGATAATGGTTTAAAAAGTAGGTATTTATTGATTTTTACTATTTTATCAAAGACTCTATTTCGAAAACTATCCCTCAATTTTTGTGGGTTAGAGCTTACAAAGATATCGGCTTTTTTTGGTTATTTGGAATAGGACTAATTTGCCTAACAGATTGGTATATATCACAATTTTATTATTTATATAATTTATATAAAATAAGCAAAAAAAATTTCACTACAAGGAAATCATGAGAAAAAAGATCACCTATCTAGCTGGGGCTATGACCATAGTTTTACTAATAGCGGTGATTAAACATGAAAATGAAGTAAAGGGGGATGAACAATTTAGATATTTAGATTCCATAGCATCTAAGCAACCTTAGTAAAATTGCACTTATATTTAGAAATACTAGATCATATAAAAACCATTATTTAACATAAAATCTCTTATTCGAAATTTATCGCATCGCATGTAATTCCAAAGTAAATAGTATTATATTTCAAAAATTTATACTATAAGAAATAGGGGCGTAAACCCGAAAAGCTGATGCGGATCAATGCCCAATTGGAAAACTTTGTCGAGTATGACTAGGACGATACCAATTTAAATAAGGCAGAATTCCAGAAACATACCTCACAATACAAATATCTGTACAACAACGTCCGTGTGGTCCAGCCTAAAGACAAAGTATCGATCCTCAATGATGTCAATTTCCAACTGGAACTGATCCACCGCGATACCGTGAATGTCGGTTATATCCTGAATTTACTGCAATCGGTGGTCAATCATAAAGATCCAGAAAAGAAACAACAGTATCGTTCCCAAGTGCAAGATATCATCTCGACCAACCACAACTTGTATGACAAACAAGAGCTGATTCAAAAGTTTCTGGATGAAAACATTCCACGCATGGCCGATGGTCAAAGCGTTGAACAAGCCTTTGTTCAGTTTTGGGATGTGGAGAAAGAAAAGGCACTGAATGAGCTGTGTCAAAAAGAAGCCATCAAACCTGAAGTCTTCAAAACGGTGCTCAGCCAATATGAATACACCCAGCGTCTACCTAGCCGGGAAGATGTCAAAGACTTACCGATTGCTCGCCCTAAGATCTCAAAACGTAAGACCATGATGAATACCCTGGTTCTCAAAACTCGAAACTTTATTGAAAAGTTCTATCGAGGCTTATAAGTCCCTGAAACAAAAAATGCCTGAACTTCAGGCATTTTTTACGTCATCACTAACAGCTTAAAACAATCAAAAAAACTAGAGTCTTAGTCTTTTGAATACGACTTAATTTTTTCGAAAATAGGGTAAAAGTCTACACCCTCATCTTTCATGCTAGAAAGCAAATAAACCAGAACAGCAATATGAGTAGGTACTTTTCCGATCTTTTTATAGTTAGTTATGGAATTTGGGTTCATGTCCAATAATGTTGCAAATTCCTTAATTGAAAGACCTGCTTTCCCCATAAGTCTTTGAAATTCTTCGTACGGCATCGTGATAAATACAATCTGTTTGGATTAGAAGTATAACACAGACCATAAAATTACAAAAATCACATAAATTATGTGACAAACACATTTTTTATGTGTTATAAATAGCTTATCAATTAATCTATTTATCATCTCTATAGGAGAAACATACTATGTACTCATACCCGGATTCAAACACTGAAAAGAAAATTGCTCTCATGATTATCAATGACTTTTTCATTCAAAAAGCCCATGAACTGTGGATTTTTTTACAACTCGATCAGTGCTTTAACGATTATGAAGCCACACTGATTTGGACTAGACGTTATTTAGAGAAGCATCCTGAGTGTGAGTACAGCGATATTCAAAAAGCTTTCCGTTCTTGTTTCCCTGAAAATTTCTTCAGCTTTGACTATTAATTGATGAATCGTCTTTCCTCTTTTGTAGCAGTTGAAATTAGAGTAAACGCTATAAAAGAGGAAAAATTGGCAGTGTTGTAAATAGCTTTTCAGCTAAAGGTTCAATAGATGAATCACTTCCATAGTCGGCATCATCTTTGGGGCGAAATCATTCTTTGGGCTGTGCGCTGGTATTGTAAGTATGGCAGTATAGAAAGAGTTTTACATCACATCACTCTCTTCAGGATTACACAAGTTTATAAGTTGCGTAAGTTATGTAACTTTATAATTTAATATTCCTGGCAGATTAATCCCAGGCAGTTCTTCTCATTAGATGGATCCTTAGTTTTCAGCACTGCACTTCCATATATGGACAAATCCCTGACAAGCATGACCGGGAGAGGTTTCCATCTCATCACTCTCTTCAGGATTACAT
>NZ_JAFCXG010000022.1:0-12899 GCF_049898185.1 Acinetobacter sp. 40AMC3-4 | reverse complement strand
CGGGCAGTTCTTCTCATTAGATGGATCCTTAGTTTTCAGCACTGCACTTCCATATATGGACAAATCCCTGACAAGCATGACCGGGAGAGGTTTCCATCTCATCACTCTCTTCAGGATTACATAAGTTCATAAGTTGCGTAAGTTATGTAACTTTATAATTTAATATTCCTGGCAGATTAATCCCGGGCAGCTCTTCTCATTAGATGGATCCTTAGTTTTCAGCACTGCGCTTCCATATATGGACAAATCCCTGACAAGCATGACCGGGAGAGGTTTCCATCTCATCACTCTCTTCAGGATTACATAAGTTCATAAGTTGCGTAAGTTATGTAACTTTATAATTTAATATTCCTTATAGATCAGCTGCTAACCGTTCATGTAATAGCCTTCCAATTAAAATGGACACTTCTCAATAAAGACCAAATTATAGAATTAGGGTTACCAAGACAGACTAAATTTTTTTCTATAGGTTAGTAGTGTTCAAAATAAGAATTTCTATTATTCAGGTTATGATAACTTTTCTGATTTATATTTTTCTTTATAGCCCACTTTTAACAAATCAGGATAATACTTTTTTACCTTTTCAGGGTCGAGAAGTTCAAGTGAAATCCTTTCTTTAAACGCTTCGATCTCTTCACCTACATTGGCATATTTTCCCCCGAATTCGGGATATTTGATAAGGTCACACAATTTTTGAGCGAAAAATATAGATTGTTTTGGTGTCAACTGATATGTCGGTTCCAGTACCTTATCACTAACAATTAAGGAAGCTTTTTGATTAAAAGAAAATTCGATATGTGTAATTGTTCTTCCTTCTTTTTTCTGCTCATAACTTACGTCGATATCAGTAAGTTTATTAATTTGATCTATGGCAACCGTCAATACACGCTTTTTAAAATCGCCCATGGTTTTATATTCATTTTCAAGTAAACCTAACTTATCACGCAATTCAACCATACTAATATATAGCTTGCCTTTGCTACGCCATCTAATCAAAAGTTCATACAGCCGTATAGCGTATACGCTAGATAATTGAGAAATTTGCTTTAATTCATAACGGGTAAATTTTTCTTCAAGTTTTACAAAAAGCTGTAAAATATCAGGAGCAAAAATTAGTTGAGCGCATGCAGCTTCTTTAACATAGCCAACTTTTGATACCCAACGGCTTTTGTAGACCGCTGGCTTACCTGTAACAGGATCTATGGCCTTATAGGTGAGTCTACGTTCAAACAAGTTATCACACGCTCCCTGAAGAGCCTCATAGGCCGCTTGACGACCCAAATTAAAGTGCTTCATGTATTCAGATGCATGTATTGTTAGCAAGGTATCCGATGTAAGCTCTTTTTCAATTTCCCTAGCTGCAATAATCGCAACTAAAATTAAGCGTTGTTCAGACAAAGTCAACGCATAAGATGCTTCAATCAAGTTATTATCTTTATAAATTAGATTTGCCATATTGTGATTAGAGAAACAAATATCATTAATGGACATTAACACTTAATGACCATTAATGGAAGATCTATTTATGCCAGGAAAACGTCCATTTATATCAGGAAAACGTCCATTTAAATAAAGGAAAATGTCCACTTATTGTCAGGAAAACGTCCATTTAAATAAAGGAAAATGTCCACTTATTGTCAGGAAAACGTCCATATAAATCCTCTGAGAATTAGACTACATAAGGCATACAAAGGTCCTATAAATATAAATTTAAAAATATATATAAAATTAAAAAAGAGCATTACTTGTGGATAACTTTATTTTTTAACTTTATTTTTCACAATAGTTGATTCAGGAGATTGAAACTTGTACATTGTTTTTAACAAAATTACGTAACTTACATAACTTATGATTATTTTAGTAGGTGGTGAAAAAGGCGGAGCTGGTAAAAGCTGCCTTGCCCAAAACTTAGCGGTTTATTTACAAAAAAAGAATAGAGATGTTCTTCTTCTAGATGCAGATCCTCAAGGTACAACTACTGACTGGATTAAAGAGCGTGATGAGAATGAGGATTTAAAGAATATTCCATCTGTACAAGCTTCAGGCAATATTCGTCAAGTTTTAAAAGATTTATCAAAAAGATATGAAGATATTATCATTGATGCTGGTGGGCAAGATTCGGAAGCATTGCGTTCTGCTATGACTATAGCAACACATATGCTATTGCCTTTTAGGCCTAAACGTAGAGATCTAAAGACTTTGGATCATATGGAGCAAGTATTAAAACTGGCGCGAGCAGTGAATCCAGATTTGAATGCAAGAGCAATCATTACACAATGCCCAACATTACCGTCACAAGTACAGCGAATTCTAGATGCTAAAGAAGCCTGTATATCGTTCGGAATAAAAGCCTTAGACCAAATTACGACAAATCGAAATGTTTATGATGATGCAGATGAAAATGGCCTATCTGTTTTTGAAGTAACAAGTGATTTTAAAGCAAAAGCAGAAATTGAAGGGATAGCTCAAGAGTTTTTAGGAGTATAACTATGGCAGGTCTTAGCGGTTTAAAAAAGAAAACTGACGAGCTTTCAGATCAGGATAAACTGGTTGAAAATTTCATATCTGGAGCTGATAAAAGAGTTAAGGATCTAGAAGTTTCACAAAAGAAATTCGTTCGTTGTACCTTTTCTTTAAACCAAGAATTAAGTGAATTAATTGATGAGCTAATTATCAAAAGTAATAACGCTCGTGTTAACAGATCTAGTATTGTAAGAATAGCTTTAGAGTCACTGGCAGAGCAGAATTTAGAAGATTTTAAGCAGCTGATTGATAAAAGTTTTAAATAAAATAGGGGGGGATAAAGTGGAAAGTGGTCTATTCAGTTAAATCCGTGGGTAATCCTCCCATAAATAAATAACCGAAGTTAAAAGTAGAGGTTAAGCAGCCATTAAAGATAACTTTCCTTTGTTAGCTTGGTGTGGTCTTTCATGATTGTAATGCCACAGCCAATCAGTTACGTAATCCTAAACTTCTTCCAATGTATCAAACAAATGCTTGCTCAGCCAACTATAGTTGATTATAAAATTGAGTAGCACAGTAAAATCCTTATGAAATGGTATCTTACGAAAATATTTGGGTGCTATACCTTTTAGAATTCAGCTATATAACGTATGGTCCGATTATAGCGTTCAATATACGCATTCTGCTGTGGTTTACCCGGTTGAATATATTCAATACGAATACCGTGCTCAGTAGCCCAGCGCACAAATTCGTGACTGATAAATTCGGGACCATTATCGCATCGGATCACTAATGGTTTTCTCTCTACTCCAGCAATTGATTCAACGTACGAATAATCCTGATTGTGGGCAATGAGAACCCTGACTCAATGGCTAGGCCTTGGCGGCGGTAATCATCAATCACATTCAATAATCGAAACTTGCGACCATCGGAAAGCTGATCATGTATAAAATCTAATGACCAAACCTGATTTTCTCGGATTGGTTCTTTCAATGGTTCAGGTGCATGCCGTTTTAGTCTTCTTCTCAGTTTAATACGCAGATTCAGTGCCAACTCACAGTAAATGCGGTAAGCTAAAGCCAGAGTGGTGAGCGATCATTCCCTAGCTTACCATCAATTAAGCGAATCCATTTGGATACAAGATTTGTATTCAATCCATGTTGCAAAGCGACCGAAGCAATTGAAACGTCCGGGGCCTTACAAGCCTGAACGATCTGCTGTTTAAATTCAGCACTGTATGTTCTTCGTTTTTTCGCAAGAGATTCGATGGATGTCTGATTATTTGTAGTGATAAATTTAAGTCCCTACTTGTTTTTAAGTGGGGACTTAAATTAAGGCTTATAGGATGAATTCATAAGGTGTGTTCAGCGGACTTCTTACAAAAGAAATAACGAAAAAATAGTTAAATTAACTTTTCAGTATTAATTTGACTAATTTTAATTGCTATTGAATAAAATTCGATTTAAATACAATTTTTTAGTGATTAAGTCTAACCCAGATATTTCTTTTTTTAAATCACATTTAAAAGTAATAATTTTTTCCCCGTGGTCTACAGTGTAGCTAAAAATTAAACCATTATGTACTTTATAGTATTTATTACCGATATACTTGTATCCAAAAAAATGAAATGAAAGAACGGAGTCACAAAATATTTCTAACATCTTAGAATTATTTATATTAATAAAAGAGACAGTAAAGCTATCCGATGAATTGTGAACCAATTTATGAAGAATATTAAGAAGAAATGTATTGTATAGTTGCGAAGATTTCACTATATTTAAAGCACACGAAAAACACGTAAAAAACGAGTTATCCTTTCATGTCTTTAAATAAGAGTGACTTTCTCCCGCTAGCCTTAATTCTAGCTAACCAACTAGTCTGTTATAAAACTAGGGGGCTATTGATTTTATAACTCAATAAAGATGAAAAATCTAGTTTTTTTTAGAAAATTATTCATTCTTCCTGAATTCTATTTAAGAGTATTAGAAACCAAAATCAAGGCTATCATTTGTATGGTTTAGACTCTTAGAATTTTTGTCTAATGTTGTAGATTTCTCTTTATTGATGAGGTCTGTTTGATCTTCTATAGTTGGTGATGTTGGAGGAGAATTAGGAATAACAGTCTTGTACTCATTTATTTGGTGCACAATATTGTGATCTATCTTGTCGGTCGCTGAGCTTTCAACTTGACGATCTATTACTAATGGGTGGTCAAATTCGATTCTTATATTTGTTGCACGTGCAATTTCTTGCACCTGTCTTTTAAAGTCATCTGTACCGGACACCCATACAACCCCAAATTTATCTCTAGCCAATAACAAGGCATCGTGAATATGGTCACGCTTTTGGCTGACTACGGTAATATCTAAAGTATTTTTGCTTTCAAAAAAAGCGACTTTCTCTTGATCGATATAAAATGTTTCTCCAAATTTGTATTCGATACGATATTTTTTAATAGGGTAGGCTGACTGTAAAATTTGATCAGAATCTTTCAAGGTTTCTTTTGGCCTTGTGAAGATATTATTCCGCTCTAATTCCTGTTGTTTGCGCAGTTTAACTTTTCGACTGTATTCATAAAACTCAAACATCTGTAAGTAATCAAGTTCAGATAAAGATTCTGTCTGTTGATATGATTCGTTCACTTTATTTTTAGGTATAAGTGCGAGGTCTCTTAAATGTTGCGAAGCATCGTTAGTTGTAACAAGGCTATGGCAATTTTCGTTGATCATATGCTGATGCTCTAAAGAAAAATATAATTGCCAGGTTTGCTCGATGTCATTTGAGTTGAAATATTGTTTATTTAATTTTGAGGCTTGTGTATAGATCAGGTTATGCAGCCTTTGTATCAAGATACTCTGATCTTCTTGATTAAGCTGAGGCAATTGATGCTTTTGAATACCTGCTGCTAAATTAGATTTGAGCTGGCTCATATTGATGCCACAACAATTCAGTAGTAAACCAGTTTTGATCAGCGCTGTACTTTGGCATTCGCCTGTTGTCTTAAAATGTTGATAGAGTTGTCGAAATCCAGCTTCGAGTTGCTCCGAGGATAATTTTGATAGAGCGGGGAGAGTTCTACTTTTGTTTGTATCTTGAATTTCGTTTGATCTATGTTGGGAAAGCATTTCGAATAAGTTTTTAAAATCTGATGATCCTCGAACTGATACTTGATGCTCAGGATGTAAATTCTTTATACATTGCTCTAACCGGGTGATTGAATAATTACTAAAGATAAGAATCCCATATCTATTCTGAATGCCAATGGGCTCTTTAGGATCATTCGAATCAAACAAAATTTTAGCAGTCTTGATTTCTGGATTTTCTTGATAAATAAAATTTTTAGACTGACGTTGATCGAATAGAAATTGTTGTTGTATCAATAGGGGATTGGTGGGTGAGATAAATCTTAAAAAATCAGCATAAGAGGTAATTTGGGTTGAATCAAAGTTTCTAGACAAAAAATTTTGATCAAATAGCTTTTCAGAAGTCTGTTGGCTTAAATTTTGATTTTGGATAAGAAACACGTTCCTGATTTTGGCTCTGGTTGTCAGTTGTTCTGTATGATGTTGATAATGTAATAGAGTATAAATCGTATCAGAAGCCTGTTCTGGAAATTTTTTCTGAAGTTGTTTTAAAAAAGAAGATTTATTGTATTTATAAATTTCATTCTCGAAATTGATATCCTGGTACTTGGATCGACGATTCTGACTATAAACATCTTTAGTTGATTTCATCTTGAGATAAGCGTCATGAAGCTCCTTAACCAAAAAGTCTTTATTCTGGAATAAATGATAAGCAGAGATCTTTGAGGATTCATGTGGAGTGTGCTGAGCTGTCGTATTCAATTTGGGCTGATAGATTTTGATCTGATCAGCGTGATGAGGTGTAAACTCCCCCCAACGGTTTTCCAAATTCTTTAAAGTGACTTGTTTATTGCAAAATAACGATGCCTTAAATGTTAGTGACTCCTGATCATGGGGCCTTATCGTAAAAATACTACCGCTACGCTTACGTTCATACGAAATTCCTGAAGATGCTAATTGTTGATGCCAGTCTTGCCAACTAGTTGCCTCTTTTAGAATGGGCTGAATGATTGTTTCAAGCTCATCTTGATAGTTGCTTGCAACAGACATTTCCTTGCTCAATCGACTCTTTTGTTGATGTCGATGTTCTTGATCACGAATCTTTGCACTGATTTTCAATGCATCGGGATTTGATATGTGATTGATGTTTTTTTCACATTCTCCAGTTTTACTGTTATAGATAAAGAGGGGATTTGGTTCAGGGTCCCAACCCTGTTTTGCCTCAATTTCTGCAACAGCTCGATGTACTGCATTCAAGATCCAACCATCTCCTAGATCCACCGCTTGATGTTCATTATGATTGTTTTTTCTGTAGGGATGGATTCGGTTAATGATCAAATGGAAGTGTACATTGTCTGTATCCATGTGCAATGCATACTGCATTTGTAAGTCATCTGCTTTGAGATGTTTACTTAAAATATCGATTTGTTCTTCTAATTGTTGGGTCGTTGGGACTTCAAATTTTTTAAAACTTCCGACGATATGAACAATTGGGTCATCCACCCTTGTATTCAAACTGGCAGTTTGTGACATTTCAATTTTTTGATACTCAATATTTTCATCCAGAAAGTTACGTGAGTTCGAGTAAACACATTTTTCAGAAATGAGCTCATGACTAAAGCTAGCGTGCAACTGAGTAATATAGTCACTGAGGTAGTCGATACGCGTTTGATTTGGATTATGTATATAGTCTGATAAACCGTTGATACGATTTTCAACAGAAGTGCCTAAGGTGTTTGGAATTACTTTAATAATCATGTCTAACGTACCTGGTCATTTAGTCGACGCACAATGATTTTCAACTCATGAACGAGCTCTGTAAGGTCACATAATTCTTCGGGGATCAAATCTTTATCTTGGAGTTCAATCAATATTTTTGGGAGAATAATGCCAAGTGTTCTAATCGTATGAATATCACGTTGATCGATTAATTGACTGTAGTCATCACTTAAAATTTTTTTACGTATATAGTCAGATTGATTGAGCTGTAATGCCTTGCAGGCAAGATTGATATCTTGATGTTCATCTGCAGTTAAACGAACAATGATCTGCTTATTTCTTGATGCTTTAACTTTCATTTTTTTCTACTGTATACAAATTGAGACCGAGCAACGCGAGCTCGAGATTTGACATGGATGATGTGATATACATCATCCCATCCTGTATTTATTGGCTGTCAGTGAATGAATTAAAGTTAATGAAAATAATGGTTGATTTATATTTTTTTATTATCGCGAAATATGACTTTTTTCAGTAATTTAAGAATCCAAAAATGGTCATGTTTTGCCATTTCTGTAATGAAGTATATTCAGAATAATTGGCTTCTAGATTTATTTTTGAGGAAAAAACATGATACAAGACCAGAATATTTTACACCTTGATATTCAAAATCCAGACAATATTAATTCTGACTCCTCAACAGAAAATACTTCTGAAACTGTATCGACAAAAGAAGAAAAGCATTCAAAAAATGTTGAGAAAAATCAAAAAATATATAGCAAAAATGATTCTAAAAACTTTGAAAATATTCTTCTTTGTTATATAAAAGAATTGAATGAAAAGACCATTACACAGAATCAATTGCTTACTCAGCATAAGAAAACTTTACTTCAACTCTTTGGTCTTGGTGCAACAACCGGAGAAGTACTAGACTTTCTAAAAAGAAACAATTTTGTGGGTATTACTGAGGAAGCTTTAAAAGAGTTTTTAAAGAAGAAAAAATAAATTATGGTGTGAAGTAATCACTAAAAATTACTTTACACAAAGCAATTGATCCCATCGAAAGTAGTTCTGGCTCAGTTGATTACGAGACATATTCCAGCTTCTATTTGGTAACCTGCTTGCACCCAGAGCAAGCTTGGTTTTTCCAAACTTATGATGGATTTCTTCAAGTGAATCCATCAGGTTATTGCCTGCGGTTATTTGTTTCATGTCTATAAACAGGTCGTAAGTGTGGTTAACTTTGGGCTCTAGACAAGTCAATATTACGCCGCACTTTTTGAAGCCTACATCTTTCTGATATAAGTCATCTATCATTTTTGTGGCAATCTTACACAACATTAAAACGTTATCAGTTGGTTCTGGCAAAGTAAGTGCTGCAGATTTGCTGTAATAAGGTTTATGTGTTTCAAATGGATTGGATTGTACAAAACCAATCATGTAACCACACAACATCTTCTCACCTCTTAAGCGGGCAACTGCATCTTGGACGTAGAGACTCATAGCCTCTTTTAGATCATCAATATGATAAATCCTTTGGCCAAATGAACGACTTGCGACAATTTGCTTTCGAGGAGCTTGCGTATGTTCTAACTCAATACAAGAGACACCATGTAATTCAAGTAATGTTCTGTGCATAACAATGGAAAATTGATCCCTGATCATGAAAGGGAAGGCCATTGCAAAATCCAGCACAGAATAAATATTAAGACTATTTAGTTTCTTTGTATGTTTGCTACCGACACCCCAAATTTCACCTACCTCTATCGTTTCATATAAGCTTTCTATAGCACAATAATCCATGGCAACCAGGTTACACACACCATTGAAGTAGGTGTTCTTTTTTGCAATGTGATTTGCCATTTTGGCTTCAGTTTTAGTTCTGCCTAAGCCAATACATACTGGTAAACCGAGCCAGGTAAAAATACGCTGACGAATCGTCTGTGCATAATCAGTCAAATCATACTTCTTGGCATAAGCAGTCAAGTCCAAGAAGCATTCATCAATCGAATAGACCTCTTGTTCTTCAGGAGTTACAAAGTCAGACAGGACCTTCATGAATCTGCGAGACATTTCTGCATATAAAGCATAGTTGCTTGAGAGCACTTGGACCTTATGCTGCTCTACAATGTCCTTAATTTGAAAAAGGGGAACTCCCATCTTGATACCTAAGTCTTTGGCCTCCTGTGAGCGTGCCACAGCACAACCATCATTGTTAGAGAGGACAATCACAGGTTTGTTATTTAAACTTGGGTTAAAGATACGTTCGCAACTGACATAACAGTTGTTGATATCTACCAAAGCAAAGATCTTGTTTGTATATGCCATATGATGAAACCAAGAGAATAGTTACTTACGTTTCCTGAAGGGTTTGATGACGTAAGTCACTACTCCCCAAATCACCATCTCCTGGCCATCTCTGAGGTAAATATTGGAACAATCAGGATTCTCAGCTTTAAGCCAGCGATAGTTACCTTCAATCATCAAGCGCTTAACAGTAAACTCATTGTCGATCAGAGCGATAACGATGTCTTCATGTTTGGCTTCAAGACTACGATCAACGACAAGTTCATCATCAATTTCAATACCAGCATCTCTCATGGAAAGAGAAGCTACTTTTACAATGAATGTCGCTGCCTCATTACTAATGAGGTGTTCATTCATATCTAATGTCTTGTCGACAAAATCTTGGGCAGGAGAAGGGAAACCGGCAGCAACCTTCTCGGCCGCTAAAGGAATTTGCATATAAGTAGATGACTGTACAGGCGTGATTAAATCGATATCATTAAGGCATTGGCTCTCTGCTTTATTTAGATAATTTTTAATCTCTACGATCTTGGATAAAGGCACTCTTACTGTTTTGGTAGGCTCATTGTATTTAAGTTTTCTACCCGCACCTTCTCTGATTCCCCCACGCTTGTTGTTCATGACTCATTCACTATTTGGTTTTGTGACGAAATCAAATAGTAAACTTTCTTTTGTTAGGAAAACAATAGAATCTGGATAAACGGTTAATATAAAAAGTATAAATTTAGGGAGATTTCTAGCTCTTTCGATTTAATTCTTTACATGTGGACTGCACACAAAATAGCTATGAATGAACATTAGATGAATTTAGATCCTGTAGTAAAACAGCTTTTGATGGAAACTTAGAAATTTTCAAATGATCTGTATTTATGATTTATGAACCGTACCGGGTTTGTCGGAGAGTCAATATTCTGAGAGACTATCCCGATGACAAAATTAAAATATACCCCTGAAATCAGAGAAAGAGCGGTTCAATTATTGATTGAATCCGAGAAAGATTATCCATCGAATTGGGCTGCAATCACAGCAATTGCTCCTAAAATTGGCTGTACTCCTGAAACACTACGTGTTTGGTATCAAAAATACTTAGATCAACAAAATCCAGTTAAAGCACAGCAGCTTTCAGACCAAGAACGTATCAAACAACTGGAACGCGAAAATAAAGAACTGCAACGTGCTAACGAAATTCTACGTAAAGCAGCGGCTTTTTTCGCCCAGGCGGAGCTCGACCGCCCACACAAATAATGGTGGATTTTATCCATAACAATAAGGCGTTATATGGTGTTGATGCGATTTGTAGGATTTTACCGATCGCTGCTTCAACCTATTACCGGACTTTAGATCTCGCGGACAATCCAGAACATCGAGCGAAACGGGATCTGCATGACCTTCATCATGCTGAACAAATTAAACGAATTTGGAAGGAAAGTTCAGGTCGGTATGGTGTGCGTAAGGTCTGGCAACAACTGAAATGTGAAGGCTATGTGATTGCACGTTGTACAGTTGCTCGATTGATGCAAAAGCTAGGTATACAAGGTGTTTGGCGTGGTAAGAATAAACAAACCACCCGTAACCGAGATGACCAAAAACGGGCAGATGATTTAGTGAAACGTAATTTTAATGCTGATCATCCAAACCAACTATGGGTGGGTGACTTTACGTATATTCAAACTCATTCAGGCTGGGTATATACCGCATTTGTTATTGACGTATTCTCACGAGCAATTGTTGGATGGAAAGTATCTACACGGATGAATACAGATATGGTGCTCGATGCATTGGAGCAAGCATTGCATGATCGAGGCATGCCAAAGAATGTGATTCATCATTCAGATAGAGGTGTGCAATATCTTTCCATTCGCTATACCAATCGTTTAGAAGCAGCAAATTTACGAGCATCAGTCGGTACGACTGGTGATTCATACGATAATGCTTTGGCTGAAACGGTGAATGGCTTATACAAAACAGAGGTGATTGAATATCTAAAAGCAGATTGGCAAGGTTTAGCAGATGTACAACTTGCGACACTAAACTGGGTAGATTGGTTCAATAAAAAGCGTGTACACAATGCACTGGGTTATGTATCGCCTTTTGAGTTTGAAGCAATGTACTATGATAAGATTAACCCGTTAGGTCAGGTGGCCTAACTTAAATAAAAAAGTCTCCGACAAACCCGGTACGGTTCATTACATAATCCCTTTTAATGCTTCTACAGGATCTGAGTCCATATATGAAAGGGAGGGATGCTCAAGGCAATAACCTGCATACTTTAGGGCTTTTTCCGACCATATTATCTGATAGCTATACTGCTTTTGTTTACAAGTAACTCTTGGTATTTTTTTAAATCAATAATTTATAAAACAATCAGTATTTCAACATGGAAAAGCTTCTACGGCCTTAAGTACAGAAATCAGTCCGTTCATACTTTCCATCTGTTCTATAGGAACTCCTCCAGTTAATAGGTTAGGTGAATTGAGAAAATGATGCATCCATTTAATATCACCACCATTCAGGCTATAAACAGCTCTGTAAATCCGAATTACGATTATTGCTATTTCCCCTGATTGAGAATTTGGATCTAAGGTTTGTAATTCAGAAAATTTACCGTCAATACCTTCCAGATGCAGAATTCTTAAAAATTGCTCTGGCTTTAGTCCAAGCTGTTCAGCAGCTTTCCATGCCGCTTTAGCCAAAACTCTGGACCTATCTATCTGTTGTGAAAGTGGACTCATGATCGTGTCCTTAATATAAGAAAACGTTTGTTTGACATTACATTAAAATTAGGAATATGCCTAAATTTTATTCTATCAGCCAGTTTTTATTATTCCAAAATTGAAATTCCTAGATGGCAAGTTAAATAAGAACATTAAGCTGATGATAGGTATATAAAGCCTAGAGCCTATATCTAGGCTTTATAAAGTGTGTTAAATCTGGAAAAGTCTTATTTTTGAAGTTGGATTAGTTACCATTATGAAATACTTACAGGCTTTACTTACAAAGTAGTTATACTCTAATGTTTGCTATATGGCTAACATTGCATATAAAATACTCAAAGTTCGCTATATAGCGAATATAATCTTGTAAAAGTGGAAAAATAATATGGCTTGTAGAAAAGAAATTGGAGAGCAAATCAAATTGGCCAGGAAAAAACTCGGCTATACACAAAAGACGGCACTGTTGCAAATAGAGATTTGAGTCGATGATGTTTCCTTTAAAAAGTACTTAGAGACCGAAAACCCTGTTGATTAGACACACTTCACCCTGAGGCTGACCATAATAAAATGACGATGCTTGTCCTTTACGTAGTGCACGCATGACTTCAATACC
>NZ_JAFCXG010000021.1:0-17629 GCF_049898185.1 Acinetobacter sp. 40AMC3-4 | reverse complement strand
GCCACTGGCCGTGAAGAAGGTGCACAGATCCTGACCGGTGGTGAAGCACGTCAGGAAGTCGGTCAAGGTTTCTATATTGAACCGACCATCTTTAAAGGCACCAATGACATGAAGACCTTTCAGGATGAAATCTTCGGACCTGTACTGGCTGTGACCACCTTTAAAGACTTCGACGATGCGATCAAGATCGCCAACGATACGATTTACGGACTCGGTGCCGGTGTCTGGTCACGTTCGGCACATACCACCTACCGCGCTGGTCGTGCTATTCAGGCGGGTCGGGTGTGGACCAACTGTTATCACATCTATCCTGCGCATGCGGCTTTCGGTGGTTATAAAAAATCAGGCATTGGACGTGAGAATCACAGAATGATGCTGGATCATTATCAGCAGACTAAAAACTTGCTAGTCAGCTATTCGACCAAACCAGCCGGGTTCTTTTAAGAAGTGAAATACATTCAAAGCGAACTTCGGTTCGCTTTGAATGTATGGTAGCTAGCTTTCACAAAATATCAGCAACATCTTCAAGCTGCGGCCAATTCAAATAAAGTTTTTAGTCTATAAATACTTTTTTTAAAGGAAAGAGCATCACCTCAAATTTCTATTTGCAATAGTGTCATTTCAAGATAATTTCACTCTATAAAGATTTCGCCACATTCTCCAGCCATTGAGTGCCAGAAGAATAAAAATAAAATAAAGCACGGCGGTTAAATACAATGACTTATAGCTATACATGCCGACATAAATCACATCTAACACACACCATAATCCCCAGCTTTCAATATATTTTTTTGCCGCCCAATAACTTGCCACCAAGCTAAAAGAAGCCAACATGGAATCCAACCAAGGGAGTGATGCTGTGGTGAAATGAGCAAATAAGGCGCCAATCACCAGACCGGCGACAATACCCACAATCAGGCTATATACCCAGATTTTTTTATTCAAATAGCCAATCTGCACGGTGATAGCCTGGTCATGATTTTTCTTCGACCAGCTATACCAGCCATACAGTTGCATCAAGATAAATACGGCTTGTAATGCTGCGTCTGCAAATAAATTAACACGATAAAAAATAATCATATATAAAAATACAGCGACAATATTCACCAACCAGCAGACTTTATATTGTTTGGAGGTCAACCAGACACCTAAAACGTTTAAAATAAACGCTGCAATTTCTATATTTTCCATAGCAATATAACCTGATTAAGCAGCCAATTTAGAAGTTCAGATTGAATGACAAGGTTGCTGTACGCGGCGAACCCAAGAATAAATAATCGTCACCCAAAAATTCACCTGCATCACGCCAGTATTTCTTGTTGAACAGATTATTAATATTCAAGCGTAGCAATGCATCGGTCGTATTTAGTTTAAATTGATAAGCAGCGCCTAAATCAACCACACTATAACCTGCAACTTTCGCAGCACCCTCTTTGTTGGCATATTTGCTGGAACTGTATTGACCACCTGCCAGAACAGTGAAACCTGCAATGCTCGGTACGTTATAGCGAAGATGTGTTGCGAAACGAGCTTTTGGCACGTTTTGCGCCTGATGATTACCATATTCAACCGCTTCCACATTTTCTAAACGGGCTTTGGTCAAGGCTAAAGATGAAGTTAAGGCCAGATGGTCGGTTAATGCACCATTCAGTCCTAATTCCAGGCCCTGACTATGCTGTTCGCCTTCCGCAATAAAATAGCGAAGTCCTGAAATCGGCTTGCTATATTGATTGTCCTGACGTAAATCAAAAACGGCTGCAGTCAACAGGAAATCATGGATCTGTTGTTTGAAACCAATTTCATATTGCTCTGAATAGATCGGTGCTAGAGTTTCAGCCGCATTCTCTGCAAACCAAGGCGCTGTTTTTCCATCTGACAGGCCTTTAGCATACGAGGCATAGACGGTAGTCGATTCCAAGGGGCTATAGCTGATCGCAAATTGCGGTAAAAATTTGCCTAAATCAGTATCGCGGACTTTTACCCGATCTGCATCATATGCTTGTTCATCCAGCTCGATCCATTTTCCGCCAATCAAAGTGGTCCAATGTTCATTCCATTCAATACGATCAAGAAACGTCAATGCAGTTTGTTTACTGTCTAAAGCTTTAAAATAAGGACCTAGATTTCCTTCTTCTGGGATCCTGTCGTAGGTATCTTGGTAAATATTACCAACATAGTCTTCTGAATTTATGTACTGGTTTATACCGTTGTAACGATTTCTAGATTTATCGGTGTAAGTCAAATCAAAGTTAAGGTGATGTTGTACCCAATTGGTATCAATCACCCCATCCAATTTGACTTTAAATTGATTGGTTTTAAAGGTTTCATCTGGATTCTGATAATCGTAAATATCATACTCGCCAGCTTTACCAAACGTGTTACAGGAATACTCTTCCAGACAGCCTTCCCGATAATAACCATAAGCAAAGCTTGAATAGTCATCAACTCTGGATTTACTGTGTGCTGCAACGAGTCCCAGGTTCCAGTCACTATTCAAAGCATAGCTATATTTTAAACTGCTATTCAGACTATCGATCGTGACCGGTTTGCCCCAAGTCTGGTAACCCAGCAATCGATCCCATTTCACATTTTCTGGGACTTTGCCATCGAGTAATTGATAGCCTGGCACTGATCTTTGTTCGGAACGCTGTGCTTCAAGATCAAATTCCAATTTAGATTGCTCAGATGTTTTCCAATCTAAGGCCAATGCCGCTAAATAGCGTTCACCCTCCACATGATCGACATAAGACTCAATCTGTTCATTCACCAGATTGATGCGATATCCGAATTGTTGCTCATCACCCCAAAAACCACCTAGATCAGTTGCCACTGAAAACTGTCCATGTTGATCAGCAGAGAATGTCAGGGCCTGGATATCTTTAGGTCGCTTGGTGACATAATTGACCACACCACCCGGGGTCGACATACCACTTTGAATCGCGGAAATGCCTTTTAAAATTTCCACACGCTCTTTATTTTCAAGTGCAACGTTTTGTTCACCACGAATCACATTGCTATTAATCAGGTAGCTTGATGCCAAATCAAGTGCAAAGCCACGCGAGACAAAGTTTGGATAATAGCCAATTGCAGCATAGCCATCACCGATGGCTGCATCATTTTTTACAACATCGCTCAGCACACGGCCATGTTGTTCAGCGATGAGATCGGCAGTCAAGATAGAAACTGATGCAGGTATTTTTTGCAAATTCTCCGTACCAAAACCTTCAATATTCACTTTGGTACTCGTGTAAGGAATGCTTTGATCGGCGGTGATAACAATCGTGTCAAGCTGTTGCACATCGTCTTCAGCATAAGTCAGCGGGGCTAAACACAGCGGTGACAGAATGATCATTTTTAAAGATCGGGTTAATACATTCTGTTTGAATTGACGAGTGTTCATACGAAACCTTATGTATGTGAAGTGGGTGATGATGCTGGGTTTAGAGAGAGCATTGAGAAGCTTGCAATTCATGTTGAATGAGCCGAGTTAAAGTCTGGGTAAATTGTTGGCCTTGTTCGCCAAAGAACCAGTCCACATGACCGATAATCCAGTCGTAATAAGCCGCATCTGCATGGTTGAGGTTGTGGGTAATACCCACAAAATACTCCAGCTCTGAAAAAGCGAAATCCAGATGCACGATTTTCAGCAGTTCTGGCAAAATACTAAAATCTTCTTGTGGATGTATTTCGGAAAAATAAGCATGGAGAAAAGCGGTTAAACCGGCTTCATCAATCGGAATATGTGGGTTCTGCTTTAATTCCAACCAATCAATGAAATTACGTTCAATCGTCACAGCCAGATCATAAAGTGCCGAATTTCGGTCAGATAAACCAAAATCAATTACGGCAGTAATCTCCGCTTTGGCATCCGGTGCTGACCAGAATAGATTAGAAGCGTGTAAATCGTTATGGGTCCAAATTCTGCTTGCCTGTTGCAATACAGGCTGAATACGCTGGTGAACCTGTAAGATTTGATCTAAAAAGTAAGGATCTAAATTTTTGTCGGCACAGTAACGGCTTAATTCTGGACTGTTTACAATGCGCCGTTGAATGGCTGTAACGATATTTTCACTGTCTAAAAGCTGCTGATTGGACAATAAATAAGATGCTGATCGGCCTTGGTGCTCAGGAAAATCCTGCATGGCCATATGTAACTTTGCCAGCAATTGCCCCGCTTTCGCAGCATGTTCAGCATAGAAAAAAGGTTTCCAGGATTGCTGATCTGCATACAGATCTAAGCCGACTGCTTTTGCATAGACTTCATAGGTCCAGTCACCTAGCTCTAAAGCGGTCAGACCTTGATTTGAGCTAATCAATGCTGCAACAGGAATTTCTTTGCTAGCTAAATGCTGAAGAACGGCATGCTCCTGTAAAATATCGCGGGCACGACGAAAGGAACAATGGCTGCGCTTAATCAAATACTGATGCGCGACTGCTTCATCCCTGATCACAAAATCCTGCTCCACCTTGACCAGAGCCGCAGATGAAAATGGCCGGGGACTATACCACAAAATCTCAAAATGACCTTGTAAACAGGAATATTGCTGCTGCAGGCTTTGTAATTCTGGATCAGAAATATGTGCCCAGTCTTTATTTTCCCAGGCATTGTCCATACCATGACCTAAATCATTGGTAATTATGGTCATCATCACTATTCCTGAGCTAGATCATTATCTAATAATGGAAAATCATCGTTTAGGCGAACAAGCAAACAGTATTTTTAAATACATTTAATATTGAAGACACGCCCTAAAATTAAGTGGTACATACCAGTATTAAATTGAAGGCAAGTTTAGCCTTATAAATATAAAAATAGAATAGATCTCTCGCATAAATCAGAAAATGATCTTCTTTTTGGTTAATATTCGAACTCCAGATTTATTAGCATTCGCGCATAATCTGCGGATGAAATATATCGATTCAAACAAGCTTTCTTATCCTCAGTTCAAGCGATAACGTAGTTTTGAAATGTACCGTAATTCATTTTCATGACTTCACTACGTAGCTCTTTAAATCCCTGTTTATCAGCAGCAAATTCCACCAGTGATTCATTGTTCAGATCAGTAACACATGCCATGGTCGAATGACCTGTACACTTGAATGATTTTGGTCTTTAATGAAGTTCTTTAACGGCTCAGTATGGATTGCCCAGGTATCGAAGTCTTTCATCTGTATCTGACGAACTTCAATGTCATTGATTTTGATGCTTCGATTCGTTTCTAAAAAAAAATCATTCATAATGATGTCTCAAATTAGATTTTAATGACAAAAAAATACCCTGATGGTTATCCCATCAGAGCTAAATATAAAATTATTTATTTCTTAATTTGAAATACTTTGATCAATCAGTTTCTCAATAATATTAGAGGCAAGGCAGAGTAAAACTTGAAGTGCGACATAAACCACCTAATTAATTTAAAGGGTATGGAGTATATAAAATTGTCATACCATCATCTTAACTTTGAAGATCGTACTGCATTAATGCTTGAGTCAAGAAAAGAAGGCTTTTCACCAAGAAAATTTGCCGAACTCATTAAAAGACATCCAAGTACGATCTATGGTGAGCTTAAAAGAAATAGTATCAATGACGTTTATCAAGCTCGATATGCTTCTGATAACACCTTCGCTAGACGTAGTCACAGAAAGCTCAAAATCGATTCAATCCTCTGGAGATTTATTGTTGAAGCGATCCGTTGTTTATGGTCTCCTCAGCAAATATCGAAGCGTTTAAAGACAATTCCTGATTTGGATCAAACAATGAATGTAAGCCATACAACGATTTATTCAACGATACGAGCATTACCAAAGGGTGAGTTGAAAAAAGACTTATTATCCTGTCTGCATCATGAAAATAAAAAGCGAAAAGCTAACGGTGAACCTAAAAAAGATTCTATATTACAGGATATTAAAACTATTCATGAGCGCCCAGCCGAAGTTCAAGAAAGATACCGGGTCATTGGGAAGCCGATTTAATTAAAGGTAAAGACAATAAAAGTTCGATAGCAACACTTATTGAACGAAATACACAGCTCTGTATCTTGGCAACATTATCTGATGCAAAGGCAGAATCAGTGCGCAAGGCTTTAACTAAAGCTCTGAAATATTTACCTGAGAACTGCGTGAAACGTTGACCTATGACCGTGGACGTGAGATGGTAAAATTTAGGCATAGATGTATATTTCTGTGACCCACATTCACCATGGCAAAAAGGCACATGCGAAAATATGAATGGTTTAATTAGGCAATATTTACCTAAAGGGATTGATTTAAATCAGGCAGATCAGCATTATTTAAATCAAGTTGCCATGTCACTGAATACTCGTCCTAGAAAAGCGTTAGATTGGCTTACACTATTAGAGAAATTTTCTCAGCTTATTGATTATCATAAGGCTTTTGAAACTATCGCACCTCATGTTTGAATTCGCCCGCCTAAGGTGCTTTGATTCAGTTCTATTGAAGCTTTAAGATAATTTTCAAGCTTAATCTATACAGGTATATTTTGTTGAATTACGTTTTTTTATTAAGATATTTAAGGGAAAATTCTTACGGAAAAAATGTTTTTTATCACTGAACCATATACAAGTAGCTAAATTATCGTGCAATTTTTCAACCATCATTGGATGACTACCGTAAACTAGGTAAACAATATCACCAATATAGATATTATTCATCTTTAGTCAGCCAAGCATAAGATCAAAATTCTGAAACTTCTGATAAATAAATTAATGCCATCAATTGAGAACTTTTTTTAAGCTGAGAAAGCATTTATAAAGTCCAATTAAGTCCTTGTCCCATTTCATAAATAATGAGTATTAATGCAATTACCATTAGTGAAATCACAATGGCTTCGACCTTAGTGAGCATCTTAAATTCTCCACCTTTCATCTTTTATATAATAAACAAAGTGAACAATAAATAACAATAAGGTTACAAAAGAATTACTGGATGTTACAAAGATAGGGCTGGTAAAGAAAAATCTCTCAGAGGAAGTGAATTCTTTTCAAACTTAACCTTATGTACTGGGCGATGTCCTATATAAGACTCATGACCTACTGCGATCATATCAACACCACCTTCTTCTTCTAAACTTAATAAGAAAGTATGGACACCCTGCATGTCATTTAACTCAATATTATTGCTGATCCATTTCATCGTACCTGGTTCCATATTGTTTATTTCTTCTTGGATTTTATTGTAGGGGGGGGATTACCGCAGTTGACCATTTGCTATGCTCTTTTTATAATTTGCCATTAAATTATCTTCGCTATAAAAGATTTTTAAGAAAATCGGTCTGTATTTGGCCAATTAACGCTACAAAAAAAACTCATCCGATAAGTATTCTTACCTAAACCCAAGGTTCTATAACTTGGATCCTGAATATCTTACATACGCAGACATAGCTCATACATCGGAATTTAAACTTAGCCTCTACACTGAAATTAAGTTTTAGAAACATAGAGGAAATTCAGATGGAAAAGTATTCAAAGATTCTAATCCTGAGCTTATTTGGATTTACTGGAACAGTAGCTATTGCAGATGAATCCATTCCAATAGAAGCAACTGCCGCCGCCGAAGCACAACAGGTTGCTTTAGATTATGGAAATGAGAAAGACAAAAAATCTGAATCATCTGAAAGCCCTTAATTAAAGGAATGCCGGTCAGTTAAGAAATTGACTGGCATTTTCTTGGGTATTTCTGTGGTGTCCCTTTCATAACTCGTGGGCAACTCCTCACTCCCTCTCAGGCAAAACATATCTCTTAGATTTTTCCAGTAAACTTTCTAAATGTTTAGGTAAATTACCTGCGGAGTCTAAAGAGTCGAATCTTAATATATTCAGAATGCCAATAGATGCAATATGAAAGCTGGTTCTCAAAGGACTGACTTTTGCACGTTGAGCCATATGTTTCATTGTCTTCTTAGAATATTATAGGCAATACCCCCCATAATTCTTGATAAACTAAATCAGGTTGCTTGCTCCTCAAATGCTTGCCCTCCTGTAAATCACTTTTGATTTCTCGGTAACACATTTTTATTTCCCAGCGCTGAGCATAAAGCTTCGCCAAGCCTATCAGTGGATATGTCTTTGGGTCCATTAATAAAGTGATATAACGTCTAATTTTCTCTGCCTGCTTAACCTCAATCAAACGCGCTTCCCAATACCCTGTTGCCATTAGAGGCCAAAAGCCGCTGTAAACTGGATCCTGAACTAAAAATCTATAATCAGGAAATCAATAAAGAAGAATAGAAATTAAGTATGGATTGGCAGTCTAAAAACTTTCAAAATGCTTTCAGAACGTTATCGCAATAGAGCTAAAAGCCCCCCTTTTGAGATTCAATCTAGTTGCTGGAATTTATAATTTGCAACTGAGTAAGAATGATTTATGAAGGCGGTCTAATAATGCTAATCTAAGAAAATAAAAAAATCCTAAAACCATTTAACTTCTTAGGATTTGAATGGGCAGGATATAAATATAAGCTTATGCTTGAATATCTAAGGTCATTTCAATTTTGTCCTGTGACCAGATTTCGATGTCATATTCAATCACTAGATCATCTGATTTTGAAATACGTTCAATATAAGTGGCGGTTTGACTTAAAGGAATACCTAAGTACTGGCTCTCAAAATGAGACACACCGGTATTTTTAATTTTTAACTGACTACTCGTGTAATTATAATGAAAGTGATTTTTAATGACATCTTGTACCGAAGTAATCACATCATAATTCAGCACATTTGGAAACAGCGCAACAGGTAAATAATTATATTCTAGAAGTACAGGTACATCATCAGCATAACGTAAACGAATAATTTCAATAAAGCCCAATTTACGATTTTCTTCACTAAAAAGATTACTGTGATCCAATCGCTCCAACTGTCTGGTCGAGATTAGTTCAGTTCTGACATTAAAACCCTGTGCCTTCATATAAGAACGAAAATTTTCAATTGAGTTTGGAGAATATTGAATTTTTTTATTACTCACGAACCAGCCGAGATTTTGCCGTTTGAAAATTTTATCTTCGGCACGAAGCTGTTCATAGGCCTTACGCACTGTTTCCCTTGAACAGTCAAACTTTAATGCCAAGTACCGTTCGGATGGAATCATTTGATTAGAACTATAATTTTTCAATTCAGCCTCAATCAAATCTCTGATTTCCATATACTTCATTCAGTGAATCCAGTGAGTGCTCATAAATGATAAAGATAGTACTAAATTAAAGAACAGAGGAAAATTAAAAACAAGGTACGATCAGTAAAAAGATGCATTCCCTTGTTTTAATGAGAATGTTTAGCAGCATGATTAATACGTGATTCTGAGAGAATATCGTTGTCCATTCATAATTTTATCATTTATGCAAAAAGAATAGACTAAATTTGTCTAGGAGAGTGGTGATGGTTCAATCTAATTAAAAGGCATCTACAAAATCGGCGGCTATTCGTAATAGTCGACTGAGAAAATCACGTACCTTGATTCTAAGCAGTTATTGCCCACCTCCATACTAGCACGTTTCCTGGCACAGTCCCTATCTGTACACTTGAATGCCTTTGACTATCTAAAGGTAATCTTTAATAAAATGAGCTTTATAGGGCAATATACTAAGATCTCCAGACTGTTGAATCCGGCAAGCGCACTGAGTGCGGTTCCGTAACGTGACACTGGGTAACGTCTTGGACTGCTGTATATAGACAAAAAATGAAAGCTGCGGTTTAAAGCTGGCGTCCTTCAAAATTTATCTCATTTTATAACTGATGTCTGGATTTTCAGGTAATTATACCGCACCAAAAAAACATCTATTCACTAACGATTACTTAGGCTATTTATTATAAAAAAACAACCATACATCATTGATATATGTTCATTTATTTCTAATTTTTCATGGACATAAGTTAATTAGTTAATTTATTAGGTCCCATATATCATCTAAGCGGAGTCAATTAAAACCTGTTATAAGTCAGTGTAATATTGAAATTTATGGAAATAATATTTAAAACCGTTTTTTATTTTGAATTAAGGTGTCATCAATTAGCTTGAGAAAATATTACCGGTCCTCATAATTTTTTCATGACTAAACGCTATGCATTAAAAGATGATCATTGGGAACAGGTTAAAGATCTGTTACTTGGACGAATGGGTACTGTTGGAGTAACGGCCAAAGATAACCGACTATTTGTTGAAGCGCTATCGTTCAGGTATCCCGTGGCGAGACTTACCCGAACGCTTTGGTGATTTTAGAGTAGTGCATACTCGTTTTAGCCTTTGGGCTAAAACAGGTGTGTGGCAGAGAGTCTTTGAAGTGCTGTCACATGACCGTGACAATGAATATGTCATGTTAGACTCCACCCCATTGTACGTGCTTACCAACACAGCGCTGGGGGGAAATCAGGCGAATAGGCGCAGTAAAGGGGGCTTAAGCACCAAAATTCATGCCCATACTGATGCTTTAGGCAACCCGACAGGATTTTATCTCACGGATGGGCAGGTTCATGACTTAAACGGTTCAGATGTGTTGCTGGACTTATCGTTGAGCCAGACCTGGCTTATGAATAAAGCCTACAACTCCAGGGATCGGGTCATTGATCCAATTTTAGAGGCGAAGGGTCAAGTTGCGATGCCAGCGAAAAGTAATTCTATTGATCAGCGTGATTATGATTGACATATCTACAAGGCAAGACATCTGATCGAGAATTTTTTGCCAAGCTCAAACAATATCGTGCTATTGCCACACGCTATGATAAATTGGCTCAAAACTTCTTATCAGCGATCTTTCTGGCTTAATTGATGACACGCCCTAGTTTGAGATTGTCAAAAAAAAGTGTAGCAAATTGCTACACTTTTTCACTTTTCTGAATCAGCTGTTTTAAAAAATCTTCTAGTTGTAAGAGACTGGCTTCATCAATTTCCGAGATATTCAGAGAAACCTTAAGCTGTTTTTGATTGAGTTTGATATTCCCCGCAATCTTACCTGCATATTCAATTTTTCTAACCACGGATGTTGTGGTCAGTTTTTCTGGATTCTGACTCAATAGTTTTTCAGCATAAGTAGTAACTTTGCTTTGCTCGAGTTTTTTGTCTTTTAATTTTTCCCAAGCCTTGAGTAAAGCCATTTCGGCCTCAGAAAGTTGCTCTATATGATCCGACAGAAATTTTTTGAATGCAGTGGCAGCAGTACGACCTAGCAGGCCTGGTTCCACATCAAGGTCATTTAAAATTACTTGAGGCAGTTTTTCGTACGCTAAATACTTGTACATATCTTCGCGATTTAAACCCAGTGAATTGGCTAAACGTTGCTTGTTTTTCTTTAACTTCTCATCAAGTGAGTTCAGGCCAATAAAAATTTCATAATCTGTCAGGTCCTGACGCTTTAAATTCTCTGCTAAGGTTAACAAAGATGCTTCTACATTATTCGCATCAATGATAATGGCTTCAATCACAGACTTGCCGAGTAAATGGTGCGCCCGTAAGCGCCGCTCGCCTGCAATGAGTTCATATTTCAGATTATCAAGTTTACGCACTGTAATGGGCTGCAAAAGACCGACTTCGTCAATGGAATCCGCCAGTTCTTTTAATTGTGACTCTTCAAATAATTTACGCGGCTGGTTTGGACTGCGGCTAATATCCTCAATAGGAACATTACGTCTAAACTCTTTCAGCTCTCTAATATTGTCTTTCTGTGCTTGCTGATGTTTTTCTGTATTCTGTTTCAGTTTCTGAGCTAAAAGCTCTTTGGTGCTTGCCATAATACTCTCAGGTTTAAACTTTAGCTACAATTTCATTGGCAAGGCTTTCAAAAGCCTTACGTACTTTTGAATTTTTTTCTACATTCAAAAGTGATTGTTGCAGAATCGCTGCTTGATTAACTTTAGTACTTTGAGGAATGGTAGTCTCTAAAAGTTTTCCTACCTGTTTCAAGGCTTCATTCCGAATCAGCTTACAGACATTCTGACGTTCATCATGCTTAATTAGTAAAGCGCCTAAAAGCTCTAAATCTGGATTAATACGTTTGATCTTTTCAAGATGATTTAAAAGATCTGTTACCCCATACAATCCATATTGTGATCCGGATTCGATAGGGATAATGACATGTGTTGAAGATGCCAGGGCATTGCTGGTTAATAATTTAAGACTAGGTGGACAGTCGATCAATATAAAATCATAAAGATCTTTTAACAGTTCTAACTTGATATTTAACTCTTCA
Organism: Acinetobacter sp. 40AMC3-4; assembly: GCF_049898185.1. GTDB lineage: Bacteria > Pseudomonadota > Gammaproteobacteria > Pseudomonadales > Moraxellaceae > Acinetobacter. Next base: position 5,433 of record NZ_JAFCXG010000021.1, on the reverse strand, counting down.
GAAGGACGGGGAGCTTCTTCTTTTAGTTGGTCTTCAGTTTTTCCTAAATTCAAGGAACCATAAATTAATGATACTTTTTCAAAGTTCGTTTCTTCTTGTAATGCATCTGCCAACAACGAAATATCGCCCACTAGTAATTCTGCTGTAGTCACAACAATTTCGCTTGGATGTTGGATCCCAATGTGTAAACTTGCGTTTGCTTGAGGATCTAAATCAATGACTAAAACCTTGTTGCCCAGATTGGCAAGTTCTGAGGCTAGGTGCACAACAGTCGTTGTTTTGCCACATCCGCCTTTATGGTTAGCAACAGTAATAATTTTTGCAGACATGCGTGTCAGATGCTTCCGTATTTGAATGTTTAGTAATATAAATAACTTTCACTCATCTTACTATAGTTTTAAAATTTATAAATCCTATTTGTTGAGATGTAAAACAGCTTAAAAATAAATCTTTAACTAAGCTAGCTTAATTAATAATTAGAATAATTAGTTATTTAGCTAATTAATAATTAAGAGTGCATTTTTATTATATAAAACAAATGCTTAGAGTTTTAAAAGTGGAAGGTCTGTCACTCTAAAGTGGAAGGTCTGTCACTCTAAAGTGGAAGGTCTGTCACTCTAAAGTGGAAGGTCTGTCACTCTAAAGTGGAAGGTTTGTCACTCTAAAGTGGAAGGTCTGTCACTAGGGTGGAAGGTTTGTCACTGCTATTTTTTAAACCGCTATTTTTATTTAAAAATAATTTAAAAAACAATTATTTAATATGTTAATAAAGTCTCGTAACTAAGCCTTAAAGGTGGAAGGGTTGTCACTGTATGTTCTTAACCTGTGGATAATCTGTTTTTATTGGATATTTCCTGATGATTATATGTGCAGTTATACCTTTCGAATCTAACTGAAAGGTGGAAGCCTTGTCACATCAGGGTTTCTATTTAACTTAACCTATCTGAATGTGGGTGAAAAAAGTAAAAATAGTCACTCTAAACTGTAATTTCGGGGGCTAAAGGTGGAAGGTCTGTCACTGTAGGGTGGAAATACTGTATTTAATTCCACTTTAAAGGCAAAAAATCGGATAATAACGCTTTTTTTTGATGACGGACCTTCCACTTTTAGAATCTTGTGGTGAAAGTCTTGAAAGTTTTTCCACTTTTGTATATAAAAACTAAGTCAAATTATAAATATCACGGTTATGACAGAATCTGAACCATTGCAAGAAGAAACGAATTATATTCCCTACTGTATAGGCAACATTCGCCATAATGGCGTTGTCAGTACCAGTAACCGCTTAATTCGCCCAATCGAGTTGTCATCCAATGAATATAAGGCACTTCTATATGCAATGGCGGTTGCGAATTATAGTGAGAAAAATAGGGTAGATGGTGAAATTACCGAACAAACTTATATTTATTTGTATAAGGATGATTTGGCAGATTTACTAGGATTAAATAAACGTAACTCAATTAATGTTGCAATAGATCGGATCTATAAAGAGCTTTCATCCCGGGTAGCTCATTTTATTATTGAGGAGCCTGCTGATAATGGTAAGAGAAAGACTAAAAAAGTACATTCTGTCGTTCCCATTATCCGTGAGTTAAGATGGGAAGATGACTCTAAAAATGCGATTCAGATTCGTTTTACTAGTGAGGTGTTGCCGTATTTCACTCAACTGGCTGGGGGTAATTTTACTACCTATCAGCTAAAACATCTTTTTGCCCTAGATTCTGTTGCCAGTATGAGTCTTTATACTTATTTCATTAAAAACGAATTTAAGTACGCCAATCAAAAGAGTTATGAAGTGCCATTACTTTTAGAAAACTTGAAAGCACTGATTGATATTAATGAAACCAAATATGATCGCTGGGTAGATTTTAGACGCTATGTATTAGACAAAATAGTGGCAGAAATTAACGAAAATACAGATCTACAATTAGAGTATGAAACCGTTAAGAAAGGCCGTCCAATTGTAGGTGTGAATTTTAAACTGCATCATCGGATTGCTGATAAGGCACTGGATGAAATTGCAGTGATTGAAAAAATCTATCTTGATGTTCCATTTGAAGACAATGCATCCGTAAAAGAATTAGGGGCTAAATTCGATACGAATGTACGTTCTTGGTATATTTTTAATAATGATGAAAATTATCAGCAGTTCAAGAAGTGGTTTAAAAAAGTAGGATGCCTCACTGACTCTCAAGCAAATATTGTCATTAATGACACTTTATTCCAAATGGAATTTGCTGAAATTGGTATGGGGCTGAATGACTTTAAACGAAATATGAAGCATAAACTTAAAAATAATCCGGAATTCGTTCAAAGTATTCGTGAAAGACTGAATGATATTTTTGGTAAAAAGCTGATCTAGCGAAAAGTGTAGCAACTTGCTACACTTTTTTAGATATATGTTTGTAAAGAATACAAGTGGTAAGGACCCTAGGATAAAAACGACTCTGTTGCATAAAGGCTTTAGAGATAGATCTTCCCTAAGTTATCCAAATTCAAGTGACAACTTGGGTATGAGGTCTGCCTAATTCCTTAAATCTATTCAAAACGTAAGTGTTCGCTGAACACACCTTATGAATTCATCCTATAAGCCTTAATTTAGTCCTCACTTAAAAACAAGTGGGGACTAAATTTATGACTACAAATAACCAGACATCCATCACATCTCTTGAGAAAAAACGAAGAACATGCAGTGCTGAATTTAAACAGCAGATCGTTCAGGCTTGTAAAGCACCGGACGTTTCAATTGCTTCCGTCGCTTTGCAACATGGATTGAATACAAATCCCCTATCCAACTGGATTCGCTTAATTGATGGTAAGCTAGGGAAATGATCGCTCACCACTACCGAATAAACCTGCATTTATTGCCTTATCTTGCTCTGCACCATTAGATCCTACTCCTACTGACATGTTAACGGTTCAAATTACTTTACCCCACTCAAAATCAGAAATTGGCTTGAAATGGCAAGTATCAGAAATATCTGCTTTAGGAGAATTACTCAAGGCACTTGCAACATGATCCGTATCGATGAAATCTGGCTGTCTACCCAACCTCTGGATATGCGAGCAGTTATGGATACTGTCATGGCTCAGGTGCTGAGAGCCTTTGGCTATATCAAACCGCATTGTGCTTACCTATTCTGTAATACAAACGTGGCCATCGCATGAAAGTGCTGGTGCATGATTGGCTGGGCATCTGGCTGTGTGCCCGGCGGCTGGAACAGGGAAAATTTCACTGGGCTAAAGTTCACCAGGGTGAAACCGTGGCCCTCAGCCCGGAGCACTTACAAGCACTGATCCAAGGTTTAGCTTGGCAAAGAATCGGTCTGCAGCAAGTGGTAACAATGCTCTAAACCAAGCTCGGCCATTCTGCTATTCTCCAAACATTCTATTTCCTCTGCGTCATGACCTCAAGCATACTGCGGCCATGAATACGCTGCCTGATTTAAGCTAACTGACCCATGAACAACTGCTGGAATTTACCCGGCAATTGGCGATGCAGCATCAGTCTTTAGCATAATCAAAACAACAACTGGAACAATCAAATCAGCAATTAGATGCCAGAGTTCAACATCTTGAAGTCACCAATCAGCAATTAGATTCTAAAGTTAAATCTCTCTCTATTCTCAATCAAAAATACGAGCATGAACTTGCGCAGTTTAAACGGCATAAGTTCGCCCAGAAGAATGAACACTTAACGGCCAAACAAATCCATCTTTGGGACGAAGCGGTCGAAGAAGATATCGCCGCTGATGAATTAGTATAAAAATAAAGTTAGTAAATAAATTATATAAATCAAATACTTTTTTATTAAATATAAAATTTATTTGATTTAATTTTGTTAATTTTGGGACTGTGTTATTCTACTATTGTGACGCTAAAAATAACTTACCTGTGCAGAAAAAAATGATGACACCATTGCTCATTGATGCATTAACAATTTCTGAAGGCAGGTTTGAAAAACCATGCCCAGTTTTAGTTTTGAAAATGATGTTACTCAATGAGGAAATGAGCCGGGAGTTTTCAGAAAAAATTAAAAATCAAGCATTACTACTGCTCGCGATATATCGTAAGTTACTGCTTGCTGTCGATAGGGACTTATGTAAGGTAAAAACTCTAAAGGATAATGTGAAAAGAAGACACTGGGCTAAAGTGGATAAAGCACAGGACAAGATGGTGGTTGCAGGCCAACTTCGACTAAAGAGTTTAGATCCAGAAGAAATGATTTTATTTTTAAATACACAGCATTTTTTGAAAAAGCTGCCGATTTCCTTTGTTCAAGAATTGGTTAATTGGGCATCACCGGTGGTGAGTGGTAATTTTTTAATCGAAAATGTTTTAGCTGGTTATATCGCCCAGAAGCTTTTGCCATTAGAAAGAATTAAAGTGAAAGAGCTGGGTAAGTCTGTGCAACCATATTTTCATTTAGCTAACTTTTCTGTATTTTTACCTCGACTGGAGGAACTTTATCAAAAATATCAGCAGCAAATTGTTCGTGTGGCACCAATGGCAGAAGTTGCTTTGGCTTTAACAGACTTGAAGAAGGCAAGAGTCTATCGTATTCGGAGTAGTTCATGAAAAGTTATTTCAAGAAGCTCCTAGAATGTATTAATCAGAATGAAAATATAGAAGAAAAAGAACTGATCCAAGCATTATTTTTGTTGCGTGCACACTATAGCTTAGCTGGCATTGTTGTCATTTGTCAGCGAGTCTTCACATTGATTGGGGATGATGAATTACCAGAATTTCGTGATGAGCTTAATACGTTAAAGCTCATTAGTAGATTGCAGGATTCTGAGGAATATGCACATTTTTTCTTAAAAACAATAGATAGAAACATACATACACTCACGCCATTGCGTCCTTACACTGGAGACAGTGGAATTTGTGACTTACTATTGATTCGACCAGGAACAAATCGAAATAATCAGCCTTTTGATACTGTAATCATGTGGTTTTTAGAGCAAATCTTTTATTTTCAAAAAAAAGTACATACTCTAGAGCTTTATAGTAGTTATTTAAAGGGTGATGGAAGCATAAAGCTGAAAGCTCAAAAGGGATCTCGTGTATATAACGCCTTTTTAGCGATCAGGCTGTTGGGTGATCAAGGTAATGAGTATATTTTAGAACAAGTCAAAGAATTACTTATTCAAAATTCACCGAAACAACTGATTCATCTGATGTCTGCTGGTTCTGAAGATAAACGATTAAATGATGTTTTTTATACATTAAAGCTGTTTTTATCCCAAATTTGGCAAAATGATCCACTAAAAAATAAGAAGAAACGTCGAGAATTTTTACACCGTATAGGGTTAAAGTGTGTGATTCATAGAGATCGTTTCAATTTAGCGATCTCTAAATCCATCTTGTAATTGGCGTGTTGAATCCGTTCATTGGATGGGTTGTATTGCTTCTGGACCTCATCAGAGAAAGGGG
>NZ_JAFCXG010000020.1:0-17668 GCF_049898185.1 Acinetobacter sp. 40AMC3-4 | reverse complement strand
GCGCACAGCCCAAAGAATGATTTCGCCCTGAAAATGCCGACCATGGAAAGGATTCATATGCTGCACCTTTAGCTAAAACAGTCTTCAGCTTACCATTCGTGGTTATTTGCAACAGTGCCGTTTAAAGTGCGTGTGATAAATAGAAGTGTAATACAGGAAAATGGTAAGGTTTATCAGCCTAGTCATCTGTCCATTATGTAGAAAGAGCAGCACTTTAATGTTTATGCTGTTCCAATGTATTACATTCCGTACTTTCTATTTGTAACGTAATTTCAGTAATACTATGATTATGTTTTAGAACGTCTAAGGCCTTTTGATAGAGCTGATCTGGATTGCTATTAGGAGCAACTAAATGAGCAGTTAAATGAATGTTTTTTGAAGATATAGCCCAGACTTTCAACTGATGAATCCCTTCAACACCCTCTAGCATCAATAAATCATTTCTTAACGACTCAATATCAATCTCATCAGGAACCCCTTCAAGCAAAATATGGATACTTTGTTTTAATAAAACCCAAGTTCGAGGTAAGACCCAGAAGCCAATTAACACAGCGATTAAGGTATCTACCCACATCCACTGGGTAAAATAAATAACTATTCCTCCGATAATCACGCCTATCGATCCTAGAGCATCACTAAGAACTTCTAAATATGCACCTTTTATATTTAGACTTCCTTCAGCACTAGCAGAAAGGATTTTCATTGAAATCAAATTTACGACCAAACCAATGACCGCGACAATCATCATTTCAACACTTTGAATTTCAGCAGGGTTCGTAAAACGTTGATAAGCTTCATATACAATATATATTGCTACCACAAAAAGCATCACCGCATTAAACAGAGCCGCTAAAATTTCAAATCGCTGATAGCCAAAAGTTCTTTTATCATCTGCGGCTTTTTTACCAATTTTGATAGCGGCAAGAGCAATAGCTAAAGCGGCTACATCAGTAAACATATGAGCTGCATCAGATAACAAAGCCAAACTTTGGGTAATAAAAGCAGCGACAACTTCTACTATTAAAAAAGTAGTCGTTAAACCTAAGGCAACCATTAACTTCTTACTATTTTCTTCAGTAACAACCGCATGGCTATGATCATGATGTTCTGACATAAAATATTTTCCTTATTCTATTTATGATGAGCAGAGATATTGGATAACAGCCAATATCTCTGCTGTAAATCGACTAATCTATTGGATTAAGAAACTTTCTTTTCATTCATCCAGCGGTACAGTACGGGCAATAAAACCAATGTAAGCAGGGTAGAGGAGATAATTCCTCCAATAACCACTGTTGCTAAAGGTCTCTGTACTTCTGCCCCAGTTCCGGTTGCCAAAGCCATCGGGACAAACCCAAGGGACGCCACACAAGCGGTCATCAGCACAGGTCTAAGACGCAAAATTGCACCCTGCCACGTTGCATAATAAAGGTCATATTGTTGTCGCAACTCTTTGATAAAGGTGAGCATGACTAAGCCATTCAGTACAGCCACCCCCGATAGTGCAATGAAGCCAACCCCTGCTGACATGGATAATGGAATGTCACGCAACCACAACGCGATTAAGCCTCCACATAAGGCAAACGGTACACCACTAAAGACCAGTAAGCTTTCTTTGATATTATGGAATACAGCCATCAATAAAATAAAGATCGTCAACAATGCGAGCGGAACCACCAATTGCATACGCGCTTTTGCAGACATCAGATTTTGAAATTGACCGCCATAATCTATCCAATAACCGCTTGGTAATTCCTGTTTGGATAACGTGCTCTGAAGCTCTGTTACGAATGAGCCTAAATCACGTCCTTCTACATTTGCAGTAATAACCACTCGACGTTTACCATTTTCACGGCTGACCTGATTAATACCCAGGATATTTTCAACGCGTGCCACATCTTGCAGTTGGACTAAACCACCATTTGGCAATTGAATAGGAAGTACCGCTAACTGTTCAGGACTACGCTGGGATTCATCTAGACGGATGACAAAATCAAAACGCTTGTCTCCCTGTAAAATTGTTCCAACATTCTGGCCACCGACACTTGTAGCTACCAGATCCTGAATTGCTCTTACCGACAAGCCATATTGTGCAGCTCTGGACTTATCCACCTCTACATTCAACAAGGGTAAGCCACTGGTCTGTTCTACATTAACGGCTGTCGCGCCTGAAATTGAGTTAATTTTTTGAGAAATTTTATTCGCTTCGCGATTTAGAATCTCCATGTCATCACCAAATAATTTGACACCCACATCACTTCGCACCCCTGAAATTAACTCGTTAAAGCGCAGTTCAATGGGTTGCGAGAACTCACTGTTATTTCCCGGCAATGTCGCTAAGAAAGTAATCATTCTTTGGCGAAGCTCATCAATCGTTTGTTTTGGATCAGGCCATTCATCATGAGGTTTTAACAGTACCACGCCATCTGAAATGTTGGGTGGCATAACATCTGTGGCCACTTCTGCTGTACCGGTACGAGCAAAGATCGCTTTAATTTCAGGAAATTCTTTCAACAGTAACTTTTCAGTATTTTCCTGCATTCTCAGTGACTGTTCTAACCCTGTACTTGGGGAACGCATTTGCTGAACAGCAAAATCACCTTCACCCAGTTGAGGTGCAAACTCGCTACCTGTTTGAGTGGCTAGCACGCCCGTAAGCACTAAAATACAGGCAGCCACAATAGTCACAAATAAACGAAGCTCATAGGCTTTATCTAAAAGCAGTTCATATTTGGTTTTAAGCCAATGCATCCAGCGACTTTCGGTTTCCTTGACTTCTCCAGTGACAAATAGGGCAACTGCGGCTGGCACAAAAGTGACAGATAAAATCATGGCCCCAATTAAAGCCAGTACAACAGTCATTGCCATAGGATGGAAAAGTTTGGCTTCTACACCCGTCAGGGTAAAGATAGGTAGATAAACCACCAAAATAATTAACTGTCCAAAAATCAGAGGACGACGCGCCTGTTTTGCAGCCAAGAAGACTTCTTTAAATCTTTCAGAACGGCTAAGTAAACCACCTTTCAGCTTCTGAGCTTCTGCTAGCCGACGGATACAGTTTTCTACAATAACCACTGCACCATCAATAATAATACCGAAGTCCAGTGCCCCTAAACTCATCAGATTTGCACTAATCTTCTGCTCTGCCATTCCCGTCAAGGTAAACAGCATTGACAGTGGAATAACGCAAGCCGTGATCAGCGCAGCACGGAAATTACCTAGAAAGAGAAATAAAATAACAATGACGAGGATTGCACCCTCAATCAAATTTTTCTGAACGGTTTTGATCGCCCGATCAACCAAATGCGTACGGTCATACACAGTCTCAATCACCACACCTTTAGGTAGCGATTGCTGGATCGATTGCACCTTTTCATCAATGGCTTGAGCAACGGTACGGCTATTTTCTCCCATCATCATCATGGCAATACCCAATACAGTTTCTTCACCATTATAGGTTGCAGCCCCTGTTCTTAAGTCATGACCAATTGAGACATTGGCGACATCTGCCACCCGAATCGGATAGCCGTTTTTATTGGCAATACTGATGTTCTGGATATCTTCAATCGTGTTTAAAGTGCCGGGAACACGAACCGTTAGCTGTTGTCCATTTTTCTCAATATAGCCAGCACCACGGTTTTCATTATTCTCTGTTAAGGCAGTTTGTAAATCAGACAAAGGAATTTGCAATTGTTGCAATCGGTTCAGATCAGGGGCAACCACATAGGTTTTATTAAAGCCACCGATACTGTTGATCTCAGCAACGCCTTTTACGCGCTGTAATTGCGGTCTTACAATCCAATCCTGAATTTCACGTAAATCCATCGCCGAATAAGGGGTTCCATCCGGCTTTTTAGCATTTGGTTCGGCTTTAATCACCCATTGATAGATTTCACCTAAACCTGTCGAAATAGGCGACATGTTAGGTTGCACATCTTCAGGCATTTCTCCCATTGCTTCTTGCAAGCGCTGGTTGATAAGCTGTCTGGCCCAGTAAATATCCGTGCCATCTTCAAAAATGATGGTCACTTGCGATAAGCCGTAGCGTGAAATCGAACGGGTTTGTTCCATTTTCGGCATGCCTGACATGGCATTCTCGATTGGATATGTAATCCGCTGTTCCATTTCTAAAGCCGTAAAACCATTGGCTGAAGTGTTAATCTGCACCTGAGTATTGGTAATATCTGGTACAGCATCAATCGGTAACTTTTGATAACTATAAATACCAATAGCAATCCAAGCCGCAATAAACAGCATGACCCAGATTGCGTTATGGATAGAAAACTGGATCAGTCGATCAAACAGTCCTTCAGGTTTTACCGATTCGTGGTCTGGAATTTGAGGAGTTTCAGTGCTCATGTGAAGCCTCTCCTTTTTCCAGCTCGGATTTCAGTAAAAAACTGCCTTGAGCGGCATATTTTTGTCCCTGACTAAGCCCACTCACCACTTCAATCCATTGGCTCTCCCCAGATGATTGCCCTAATTTCACAGGTTGCGGACTGAATTCAACTTTTTGTCCATGCTGAGTGGCGACAAAAACCACATCTTTTTCATCGACATTCTGAACTGCGGACTTAAGTACCCGTAATGCGGTACTTTCACTCCGTTGTTGCAACTGTACGTTCACCATCAAGTTTGGACGTAATTCGGTTGCATTCGATTCAACTTTTGCTCGCACCTGAAGACGACCTGTTTGAATATCCGCTTCAGTATTTAAAGTCTGAATAACAGCTTGATAAACCTTTTCTGTTTGCAAGGATTTAAATTCGATCTTTTGATTCGGGGCTAAGCCCATAATTTCAGAATTTGGAACAATAAATTCAAGCCAGAGTTGATCTAACCGGTCTATCGTAAAGAGTTGATCGGCTAACTGAACATTTTCCCCGAGAACCAAATCCTTTTTACTGATCACGCCAGAAATTGGGGCTTTTAAAATATAGCGCCCGTTACTAGCATTCACTGCACCAAATGCGCTTAAACGTGATTGGGCCGCTTGAACCTGAATTTGTGCCCGTTTATAACTGTTATAAGCCCGTTGATAGTCCTGTTTTGCTGAGATACCCTGTGACCACAATTGACGCTCACGCTCAAAGTCTTGTTTCGCCAGTTCCAGATTGGTTTGTTCAATTTTAAGATTGGCCTGCTGATCAACTAGATCAGGAACAAGCAATGTAGCCAAAGGCTGCCCTTTCTGAACTTTTTGGCCGAGTTCTACATAAACATTTTCTACATGACCGCTAAAACTCGGTGAGACATGCGCTTGCTGATCCGTATTCACATTGAGTTTGGCAGGATAAGAACTTAATTTAACCACCGGACCTTGATCGACCGCTGATAACTGTATGCCCTGTTCCACCAGTTGCTTGGCCGTCAGGCTCACGCCTTCTGCATGCTCTTCGGTTTCACCGCCATGTTCTTCACTTCCATGTTCCTCTGCGCCTTCTTCCTCTGCATGTTCATCTGATGTTTCAGATTTATTCTTACCCGACAAGATCAAGAAAATACTGAGGAGTACGGTTGCGCCGATGACCAAACCAATCAGTAGAGGTTGAGAGATTTTTCCGCTCTGTTTTTTTAAGCTGTTTTTAAGATCGAACATGTTAATTTCCCCCACCAATGACAGGCATGGCCTGTATGTCTTGCCATAAGTTTTGATTGATTTGTGCAATAGCATCTTTCGACATGACTTCACTTGGGCTAATGCCTAAGCTCAAACTTTCTGCTTCAATGGCCTTTTGCCAGCCATCCCGTAACAACTGGACTTTACGCAGACGGATGTCTTGTAATTGAAGCGTGGCTTGCTGAACATCGGTTAAAGCAAACTTGCCTGCCAAGAAACCTTGTAGCGTCTTACTTTGAACTTGAGTCGCCAAAGGAATTTGAGTCTCGTCAACGACTTTGAATTGCAGCTCTAAACCCTGCAACTCGGTTAAAATTGTGCCTATTTGCAGCGCATTTTGCTTCAGATAAAACTCTTTCTGACGCTCTAATAAGTTCATTTTTTCTTGCGCGATTTTTATGCCATTTTGCTGACGATCGAAAATATTAAGCGGTACACTGACTCCGACTACTAATTGATTTTGTGTGGAGTTTTCCAAGGATTGGGTGCGGTTGACACCTAGGTTTAAAGTGGGGTTAGGACGTGCCTTTGCCCTTAGTTGATCAACCGTTGCTTGAGACTCTAATACCAGTAAAGCTCGATATTTCTCAACGTAGTTTTCCGCTAAATATTCTTGAACCTGCCCATGAGTCGATTTTGGCCAGAGCTTTTGTGAAGAGAGGTTTACCTGCAATGACTTATCAGACGTACCCCATAAATTTGATAATTGTTGGGTGGCCACTTGTACCTGTAAGTCTGCCTGTCTAAAAAGACGGATATTTTCAGCATGGCTTAAACGTGCGCGATTTACATCTACTTGGGCAATACTGCCTGCATTAAAGCGCTTTTCGATTGCTTGAAGGTTTTCTTGGCTCACCCGAAGTTGTTCATTGACAATGTTTTTTTCAAGTTCAGCAATGGCCAGTTGTGACCATACATATTTCACTGCAAGCTCAATTTGTGCTTGATAAATCTTCTGTTTCAGCGCTGTTTTATCTGTAGAGAGACTGGCTAATTTTTGGTTTGCTCTTCGCTCACCAAAAATATCCAAGGGTTGTGATATGCCAATGGTAAGCTCTTTTTCATTATTTGAACCAAATCCCGTTTGTTCAACTGACAGTTCAGGATTTTTAAACAGCTTACTTTGCTGAAGATTCGTGGCATTAATGCTGTTTTGCGTTTCCCAGAAATTTTGGGACGCTTGATATTGGTTAACCTGCTCAATAGCTTGCTGCAGCGTTAAATCTTGAGTACTGGCGACTACGGAAGTACTGAAGCTGATCATTGCAGATAGCAAGATACCGCTACCTAAGGCTGACCAGGATAAATTCAGGATGGAGGTATCCTGATGTAATTTGTTTTTTGACATGAAAATGCCCCACGCATAATGAAATTAGGAGTGGTGGGCTTTTATAAGACTACCCCACCAATAGTAGGGGCAAATCGGGAGGCGGGGTTAATTGATCCAGATAAGGGGGTTTATAAAAAGTTATTCCCAAATAAGTTGGGGTAATGCCGGTCTCAAAATTAGCTTTAAGCTTCAGATCATCGGGTGGGTCAATCTGAATCACGATTGTATTTGAGAAATGACTGCACTTTTCGTTAAAACAAACCTTCTGACAATAGTCATAGATTTCTTTATAGTTTTCTAGGGAATAAAGTGCTTGACGAGGACTATCACTCTTTTCGTCTAAATCGATTGGATTAGAGAGTATTGAATTGGGTATGTTTGGCATTTCATGCAGACACGCAGCCTCTGCCACACTCCAAATATTCTGGAATGTGAATAAGAGTACCAATATCTGGATTAGAAATGTTTTTCTCTTCATACACAAATCTGTATTTAAAACACCAATAAGAAGCTGTCCAGATCTATCTAAGATCTGATCACAAAATTTAAGTCACCTTAATCTTTTTGCAGCCTTAAGTAAAGATATACAGAATTTTTGAAAAAAGCATAGGTCTAGATAATCAAGCTAGATTTTTTAGAACTCCACATTGGTCAATTGTACATAAGCCATCACAAGTACCTCTTAAATCAGATAATTGTTCAATAAGCTTTTGTTGCTTGATTATATTTTCTCTGATAGCACTGACATGTAAGTCAATTAATTCATTCACATCTGAACAATTTTTCTTGGGATTATCTTTATAGGTGAGTAATTGACGAATTTCATTCAAACTCATATTTAAAGTTCGGCAATTCAAAATAAACTTAATTCGCTCAACATAGCCTATATCGTAAAGGCGGTAATTTCCTTCCGTTCTTTCGGGTTCCGGAATTAAACCTTCCTTTTCATAAAACCTAATTGTTAATACTGAACATGAGGTTTTTTTAGAGAGTTCACCAATTTTTAAATGCATTGAGTTGGTATTTCCAAAAAATCTTGACTCTATAGTAACTATAGGGATTCTAATATTCAAAGTTTATAAATTTTTTTAATGGGTATAACTATGAGTGGCTGTGGATGTAGTAAAGAAACACCATGCGAAGATAAGAAATCTCAACAAGAAAATCATCCATCAATTGCAGAAGCAAGCAATTCAAAGAATTGTGATAATACGCCTAGCTGTTGTGGTGAAGAGGAAGAAGAAAAATCTTCATCTCCTTGCTGTAACACTTCAAACAGTTGTGAAGATACCGCTCAATCCTGTTGTGGTTCTGATCCCAAAGAAAATTTAAGCACTGAAAACGTTTTAAAAGATTCGCACTACATGAGTGAATACTTAGTTCCCAAAATGGATTGTTCTGCGGAAGAACAGATGGTTCGTATGGCGCTATCTTCAATTGATGGTGTTCAAAAACTCATCTTTGATTTACCTAACCGGTCTTTAAAGGTTCTACATAATCAAAAAGATGAAAATATAACTACCAAACTTGAAGCTTTGGGTTTTGGTGCAAAGCTTGTGAAGACTGAAACTTATATAAGCAATCAACAGGCTAAGCAAACAAGTACCTATACCATTCCTAAAATGGATTGCTCTGCTGAAGAGCAAATGGTCCGTATGGCTCTTGCAGATATTGAAGCAGTTAAAGGTCTTACTTTTGATCTTCCCAATCGAAAACTGAAAGTCTTCCATAATGAAGGGATTCAGCAAATTACGGCTAAACTCGAAGGACTGGGTTTTGGGGCGAAACTTGATGAAACACAGCTTTCTACAGGCGATATACCTAATGAACCTGATCCTGTGAGACAAGCTAAAGTACTTAAACTGTTATTAGGAATTAATGCTCTACTGTTCTTTATAGAATTCATCAGCGGAATTATTGCTGCGTCTACAGGATTGATTGCTGATTCTCTAGATATGTTTGCCGATGCAGCCGTTTATGGTATTGCGCTATATGCCGTCGGAAAAGCTGCGAAATATCAAGTGAAAGCAGCCCATTTCGCAGGTTGGATTCAGTTATTACTTGCTGTCATCGTGATTATTGATGTCATTAGACGATTCATGTTTGGAAGCGAGCCAGAATCAACGCTCATGATTGTTATTGGCCTGCTCGCACTTATAGCTAACGTGACATGCTTATATCTTATTTCTGGTCATCGAGAAGATGGCGCACATATGAAAGCCAGTTGGATTTTCTCGGCGAATGACGTTGTCGTAAATATGGGCGTTATATTTGCCGGTGTACTCGTGGCGTGGACGGGATCAGCTTATCCAGACTTAATCATTGGCATCCTGGTTTCTTTATTCGTGCTTAATGGTGCTCGAAAGATTTTGGCTTTGAAGTAAGAGTATCGAAAATGAATCTATTTCAAGTTAAACAAAATCAGATCGTCAAAATTAGAGATCTCAAAAAAGGTAATCAATACAGTCATACCACTGATCCCGTATTGGAACGGCTCCAACTATTAGGTTTTAGAGAGGGTGAAACTCTACAAGTACTCGCTAAAGGTGTTTTTGGCGGAGATCCTGTTTTAGTTCAGATTGAAACTTCAAGATTCGCATTAAGAAAGAATGAAGCTGAAAGAATTTTTGTAGAGTTAGTATCCAATGAAGATTAAGAATATTGCATTAGTCGGTAATCCAAATTGCGGAAAAACCTCTTTATTTAATACACTTACTGGTACGCGACAAAAAGTTGCCAACTATGCTGGGGTTACCGTAGAAAGAAAAGAAGGTTCTTTTAACTTACCTTCTGGTGATGCAATACGAGTATTGGACTTACCCGGAACTTACAGTTTAAAACCTAGTAGTTTAGATGAAGAAGTCACCAGGGCAGTTTGTTTGGGCGAGCTAAAAGGTGAAATTCTACCCGACATTTTTATATGCGTCGTAGATGCCACAAATTTAAGCTTACATTTGAGCTTGGTTCTCGAAGTTCGTGCTTTAAATCGCCCTATGATTCTTGTATTAAATATGATGGATGAGGTCAAAAAGCGTGGTATTTCCATTGATAAGGATAAACTGTCTCAACTGTTAGGTATCCCTGTAGTTGAAGCTGTCGCAGTTAAAACAAAAGGAATTCAAGATTTAATTAATCAATTAGATCAAAAAAATCTTTTTATTACTCCTTATCATTCTGAATTAAGTCATTTTGAACAGGTCAAACAAATCACCAAACAAGTTATTTTAAATAATGACAATGGTGATAAAAGAACCGCATTTCTAGATAAAATTTTTCTACATCCTGTATTAGGTTTAGTAATCTTAACTTTAACCATGTTTGTGATGTTCCAAGCGGTATTTATATGGGCAACACCTTTTATAGAATTCATTGAAAATTTTGTCGCATGGCTCAGTGATTTTATTGGACCACTAATCCAACATCCTCTATTAAAAAGCTTGGTTGTGGATGGGGTAATTGCTGGTGCAGGTAGCGTGCTTGCATATATGCCTCAGATTTTGATTTTATTCTTCTTCATTTTAATGCTTGAAGAGTCAGGCTATTTACCCCGGGCAGCATTTCTTTTAGATAAATTAATGTCTAAAGCCGGGCTTAGCGGCCGTTCATTTATTCCTCTGCTATCCAGTTTTGCTTGTGCCATTCCCGGAATTATGGCAACCAGAAGTATCAGCTCTGAACGGGACCGATTAGCAACAATTATGATTGCACCCTTGATGACCTGTTCAGCAAGATTGCCAGTATATGCTTTATTGATCGCGGCATTTATTCCCAACCAATTAATCTACGGCTGGTTAAGTCTGCAAGGATTAGTCCTTTTTGGTCTTTATATGTCGGGAATAGTCTCAGCGTTATTAGTTTCAGTCTTTCTGAAGTTGGTTCGAAAAGATAAAACTGAAAGTATTTTTATTTTTGAACTTCCCACATACCGAATTCCAGATATTAGAAATATTGCATTAGGCTTATATGATAGGGCAACTATTTTCTTAAAACGAGTTGGTGGCATTATCGTTGCGCTGTCTATCTTGTTATGGGTGCTAGTCACGTTCCCTCAACCACCAGATAATGCAACCATGCCGGCCATTAACTATAGTTTAGCTGGTCAGTTAGGGCATTTAATTCATCCTATATTTGCGCCTATTGGGTTTACATGGGAAATATGTATTGCACTCATTCCTGCTATGGCAGCAAGGGAAGTTGTAATTGCTGCTCTTGGGGTAATTTATGCGATGTCAGGTGATGAAGATACAGTAACTCAAAGTCTGTTAAGTCAAATTTCAGGCCCGGATGGATGGGGGTTAGCCACAGGTTTATCATTATTGGTATGGTTTATTTTTGCTCCCCATTGTCTTGCTACGTTAGCAACAATTAGACGAGAAACTGGCAGCTGGAAACAGCCCATCATTATGGCAACTTATTTGTTTGCATTAGCCTACATCTTTTCATTCATCACATATCAAGTTGCGAGTAATCTTTAATTAGCAAATGAATAAAATAAGGGAGCTAGCTCCCTTATTTTATTGAAATACTCACTATAAATGAAGCGCTTTTACAAGAAAAACTGTATAGATATCAATAATATTAAACAGCTTCCTAAGAAAACTTCTAATTTAATTATAAATTATGAAAGAGTTCCCTCTTTTTAGTGCAATTCATGAAATTAGGTTTAAATATCAAAAATTATGGCTTAATGAAGAGCATGATCTTGTAGACACTTTTAGTGAAATAATAATCAAAATATTGGAATGCTCCCAGTAGCCTAGACACAAAACCGATTCTAAAATTCTTATACTCGATATGGATAATTATTCTGAAAATTTTTTAGTATTAATTTCTTGTAGATAAGTGAAGATCTCATCTACTGTAGCTCTCGCTGTTCTAGAAACGCCAATTAATGTTGCAGATGCCATACCTGTCCAATCTCCATATCCAACTAACCACAAGTTAGGTAACTTAATAGACCTTCCATTTTGAACTTCTACAAAGTTATCTCGCTCTACTATATCTATACTTTTTAGATGATTTAATGAAGCCTTAAATCCAGTACACCAAATAATCACATCAATTTTCTCTTTTTTTCCATCTGGCCAAATAACTGCATCTGTAGCTAAAGATTGAAAAGGTGGACGGCTATGTAAGACTCCTCTATTCCTTGCCTCTTTGACACTATCGATCATCACAATATCACCTAGGCCACCTATTGGCTGGTCAACTTTTCTTCCTTCTTGTTGTACTTTTAAACGCTCAGTTGCTCTTAAAAACAGTACTCGACCATCGACATCATCAGGTAAAAATTGAGGCGGAGTTTTTGTGACCCAAATGGTTTCAGCAACTTGTGAAACCTCAGCGAGTATTTGCGCGCCCGAATTCCCCCCACCCACCACGATGACTTTCTTATCTTTAAATGAATCTGCATTCAGGTAATGGGCTGAATGTAACTGCGTGCCTTGAAAGTTTTCCTGTCCCGGATAATCAGGAATAAACGGCTGGCGCCATGTCCCTGTTGCACTGACCACCACCTTGGCTCGCCAAAACTTTTCTCCAGCATATACGTCTAAATACTTTCCCTTCGATTCCACACGATCGACATGTACTGGACGAACAATCGAAAATTGATATCTCTGTTCATAAGCCGATAAATACTGGATCACCTCATTTCGTGTTGGATAGGTCTGTTCAGTGATGGGCATCATCCAACCGGATAGAGAACTCCAGGTATTAGGAGAAAAAAGACGAAATGACTCCCAGGTATGCAGCCAGGCACCCCCCGCTTGATTTTGCTCATCCAATATAATGAATGGGATTTTCTTGCGCTTTAAAAAATAAGCGGTAGATAAAGCGGCCTGCCCACCACCGATAATGATCACATCAGTTTCAGTCTGTTTCTGGTTCAAAGCCTTCACCTTTTCCTTATTTATCTCTGACTTCTTTAATGTAAAAACCCAATCATGAAGACTGGGTTTTTACAATATTCATTGTACCTTTAACAGCACTTCATCGGTACAGCATAAAAGTGTTACTGACCTGGCAATGAGGCGCAGTATTTAATACCATCCAGCATTTATAAACTGCGCTGATTTACACGCTTGGACAACTCTTCAGCCGATTCCTTGCGTTCAGAATAACGATCTGTCAGGTATTTGCTTTGTCCACGAGTCAGTAGGGTGAACTTAAATAACTCTTCCATCACATCCACAATCCGGTCATAGAAAGCCGAAGGTTTCATTCGTCCATCTTCTTCAAACTCCAAAAAAGCTTTTGGAACTGAAGACTGATTTGGAATGGTGATCATCCGCATCCACCGCCCCAAAATACGCATCTGGTTCAGGCTGTTAAATGACTGTGATCCGCCACTGACTTGCATCAAGGCAAGAGTTTTACCTTGGGTAGCACGGATTGCCCCTCCTGCCAGTGGAATCCAGTCGATTTGAGATTTAAAGATTGAACTCATAGAACCATGGCGTTCAGGTGAACACCAGACCATGCCTTCTGACCATGCTAAAAGCTCATGCAGTTCTTTTACTTTTGGATGCTCAGTATCCGCATCTTCTGGTAAAGGAAGCCCTTTAGGATGAAAGATTTTTATTTCCGCCCCAAAATGCTCAAGGATTCGACCGGCTTCAAGAACTGCAAGGCGACTGTAAGAACGTTCTCGATTAGAGCCATACAGCAGCAAAATTCGCGGAGGATGAGCAAGTTCTTTGGCTTGAACTTTTTCAAAGGTGGGTTGCTCAAGAAGATTTAGATCTACATTTGGGAGATTCATAGAGTTAGGCCTCTTTAAAAACTTTCTTTCTCAGCCAGAGTGAAACACTCACCAAGGCAATCAACACAGGAACTTCGACCAGTGGGCCAATAATCGTGGTAAAAGCAACAGGCGAAGCGATACCAAAAGTTGCAATCGCTACTGCAAGTGATAATTCAAAATTATTCCCCGCTGCGGTAAATGCAATTGCTGTGGTCTTAGGATAGTCATTGCCCATCCATTTACTCATAAAGAAGCTGATGAAGAACATTAAAACGAAGTAAATGGTTAAAGGAATCGCGATGCGTAAAACTTCAAGCGGAAGACTCACGACATCACCGCCTTTTAGGCTAAACATGGCCAGAATGGTGAACAGCAAAGCCATTAAACTCAGCGGACTGATTTTCGGAATGAACTTGGTTTCATACCATTCCACGCCTTTCTGTTTCACCAAAATCCATCGCGTTAAGAAACCTAATAAGAACGGAATACCAAGATAAACCAGAACAGCATGGGTGATGGTCCAGAAATCGACATTAATGACCTGCGAAGCGACACCAAAATAGGGTGGAAGGAAGGTCAGGAATAACCAGGCATAGGTACTGAAAAATAGAATCTGGAAGATGCTGTTAAAGGCAACTAATGCTGCAACATATTGATTATCACCACAGGCCAAGCCATTCCACACCAGAACCATGGCAATACATCGAGCAAGACCAATCAGGATGACACCGGTCATATATTCTGGATAACTATGTAAAAATATGATTGCCAGGGCAAACATGAGTACTGGCGCGATCAGCCAGTTTTGTACTAAGGACAAAGTAAGGGTTTTCTTATCCTTAAACACTTGTGGCAAAGTCGCATAGTTCACTTTTGCCAGTGGTGGATACATCATTAGAATAAGACCAATCGCGATTGGAATATTCACTGAATCAATGCTTAATTTATCGAGTGCGACAGAAGCCTGAGGAAAGAAGTTTCCGATGGCAATGCCTAAGGCCATGGCAATAAAAATCCATAGCGTCAGGTTGCGATCTAAAAAAGATAAGCGTTTTTCAGACATTTCACTTACTCAACGTTCGAAATTTGATTAATTGCTGCAATCAATTCTGAGCGAGATAGTTTATCTACATTAAGTTTAAATAAAGCATCTAAGCGACGATTGATATGTTCAACAGTGCTCATAAAGGCTTTCATTTTTTCTTCTTTATTCACGTCTAAGTGTGAAGGATCAGCCAAGCCCCAATGTGCCTTGATTGCTCCACCCAAATAAAGTGGACATGCTTCTTGAGCAGCAGAATCACATACTGTGATCACAACATCAGGTTGATATTGTTCACAATCATTAATCGTTTTACTCCATAAACCTTCGGTAGATAATCCTAAGTTTTCAAGGGTTTCTAAAGTTAGCGGGTGAACTTGACCTGAAGGCTTACTCCCAGCGCTATAGGCTTTCCAACCTTCTGGTGCTCGGCTATTAAACAAAACTTCAGACAAAATGCTACGGCAGCTATTTCCAGTACATAAAAATAAAAATTTCATTGAATTACTCACAATAACTATTTACAGAAAGGGGGTGTTGATCATCCAGCTTTGATTGAGATTGAACCGTCTTCAAAATATCTAAAATTTCATAACACCAGTTGGCCAATTTTGGATTGATACTGTAGTAAACCCATTGGCCTTGTCTGCGATCTTGAAGTAGCCCTGAAGCACGTAAAAGGGCTAAATGTCTTGAAATTTTCGGTTGACTGAGTTGTAGTTTTTCAGTCAAATCACATACACATAGTTCTTTATTTTCAACAATTAATGTCACTATATTGAGACGTGTTTCATCTGATAAGCATTTAAAAAAATTAACTTGATCCATATAAATCTCCTTCACATTCTTTCCATTCAAGAGATGAGAAAGTACTATTTAATTCTTTGGCCATTTTCATCAATAATTTTTTCACCATCTTCTTTGCTAAATGCGCCTTTCTGAGGAAACGGGAGAATATCCAAAACAACTTCAGAAGGACGACACAAACGTGTACCTAAATCCGTAACAACGAATGGGCGGTTAATCAAAATAGGATGTTGAAGCATAAAATTTAAAAGCTGTTCATCAGACCAATCTTCCCGAACAATTTCTAAATCAGAATATGGAGGTACATTTTTACGAATTGCTTCTCTAACACTTAAACCAGCACTACGAATAAGTTCAATTAATTCTGCTTTCGAAGGTGGGGTAATTAGATATTCAATAACGATTGGTTCAATTCCTGCATTTTGAATTAAAGCTAAGGTATTCCTTGATGTACCACACTCAGGATTGTGATAAATCTTTATGGTCGAGAACATTTTGACTAACACTGCTATTAGAAACTCAGATATACTTATATACGTATTTCCACATATATGTAAATACGTATATTGATTTTATTTAAATTACTTAATGTCAATAAATGTATATATATTCTTGCAAATTCTTATGAGTGAGAAAAAACTCGTTATTTAAATATGTAAATTTAGAGTATACCCTAAAGTTACAATCTGAAAGTTCATGAAATTATGTATCATTTAAATGATTTTTAATCATAAGTAACATGTAACTTTAGTGTTAAAGATTTATAATTTACGAAATTGTTCATTTTTATCCAATTGGGGCGTGAAAAAGTGAAAGGCCAAAAAGTAGGGTATGTCCGGGTAAGTTCTGTCGAGCAAAACACTGGACGTCAACTTGAAGGAATTGAGGTTGATCGGATTTTTGTTGACCGTGCTTCAGGTAAAAATACTGACCGACCTAAATTTCAGGAAATGTTGAACTATGTCCGGGAAGGGGACAGGGTGATTGTACATTCAATGGATCGTTTTGCGCGAAGCCTAAAAGATTTGGTCACTGAAGTAGATAAACTGGTCAAACGAGGAATCGCCATCCAGTTTGTAAAAGAAAATATTACTTTTACAGCCGAATCCACCCCGATGGATAATTTGATGCTTCAAATGATGGGTGCTTTTGCACAGTTCGAACGTGAGATCATTTTAGAGCGGCAAAAGGAAGGAATAAAACTCGCCTCTGCTCAGGGGAAGTACAAAGGTCGGGTGCATAAACTAAAGCCTGACCAAGCTGAAGCTTTACGACAAGCATGGAAGGAGGGGAAGTATCCATCGAAAATGGCATTAGGGAAAGCTTTTGGGATTAGTCGTCAGGCGGTATACCGATATTTACAAGTTAGTGAATAGCTTATTGGGATTAGCAACTAAATTTAGTTTAACTTATAAAAATCATGAAACACTGTTCAAATTTTAAGCGTGGAACATGAATAATCAATAAAAAGCCGCTCTGGTGTCCTATATTCCAGAACGGCTTGCTTTAATATAATGATATTTAAAGAGAAATATCAAGCATTACATATAAGGTGTATTATGTTAATTTTAGAAAAAATTGATAATTAATGAGTAAAATATGCATAAATTTTGGAAAATTTTTATCGGATTAAATCTATTTGGATTCATAATTTCAATATCAAATTTCTTTTTCATGCTATTTTACCCAATTATATTTTGTATAAATTCAGCATCAAGTTTGCTCATTTATATAATCTTTAGGTTTATAAAAAAACATAAAGTTAATAATTTTTTGAATATCCTTTTTTCTACAATTTTAGTAATTTTTTTAAATATTTTAATAAGCTACACTTTTTTTAGTTTAGATAAAATGTCTCAGATAATGATATATGCATCAATCATATATCTATGTTTTCAGCTTTTAATGATAGTTCTGCTAGAAGCTGCTCTTTAACTCATTTATTTTCATTTAACATAATGGCTGTTATGCGAAGTCGACTTGTAATGCAATTTGCATTACAATATTCCTAGTACATTAAATACTTGGGAAATATGATGGCTACTGTTAACTTCAGGATCGATGAAGCCCTTAAAGAAAAATCTTATTCAATCCTTAAAGAGCAAGGTATTGCACCTACGGATT
>NZ_JAFCXG010000019.1:0-28656 GCF_049898185.1 Acinetobacter sp. 40AMC3-4 | reverse complement strand
GGTATTGAAGTCATGCGTGCACTACGTAAAGGACAAGCATCGTCATTTTATTATGGTCAGCCTCAGGGTGAAGTGTGTCTAATCAACAGGGTTTTCGGTCTCTAAGTACTTTTTAAAGGGAACATCATCGACTCAAATCTCTATTTGCAACAGTGCCTAATTAAATCCCTTACAATTCAAATTTTTCAGCAACGACTTATCTTTGTTAAAATAGTATTAATTTATTTTTTTTAGGACAAACCTTAACAAAATTACAAATTTGTAATTTGGTTGTCATTTAGGTGTATATATCTAGGAATTAGTATATGAAGAAATTATTTTTTGGTCCAAGATATGATTAGATTCAATAATATATATATGAAGATTGTTTTAGTTATTTTTACTATAGTTTTTTCAACCAGTAGTTTTGCTGATGGGGGACTTCGTTTCTTAGAGAAAAATTTAGAAATAATTAACAATGAAAAAAGCAAAGGGTGTGAAGAGAATTAATTCAAAATTATAATGAAGCACATATAACTAGGAAAACTAAAAATTAGTTATTTTTAGTATGGTGTAACTAAGATTAATTAATTTTTTTAAATCGAATGATAAATATATTTATTGTTTTTAATTTATTCTTTACCATTTTCAAATTTTTAAATAATCCGAAAAGACTATTTTAAACTTTAGGGTTACATATGCTCCTATACATAGGCAGGAATAAATATGCAACTTAGTATATTTGCAACAATAGTACTGGAAAGATTCATGTAATAATGCTTAAAACTCTCTAATTAGTTAGGGAGGCATTGGAATTGGAGAAAAAAGTAAAGTGCCCACTAGCAAATGTGGTTATTGGAGGAATTATCTCATCAACCCTTCTTATGTTGGTTTTATTACCAATATTGTCCCGGTGGATAAATGAAAAGAAAGCTTCTTGACCAATTATAGTAAGCAATTTTTAGCAGAAATATTGAGGCTTACTCAAGTCTCTCAGCTAATCGTAAATAGAATAAGGAAACTATTGTATGTCAGAAGATCATTCTCAGAGCCACGCGGCTGTTACTGAAGAGAATAGTAAGAAGCTAATATTTACTGTAGGTTTGACCACTACGTTTTAATCGTAGAAATTATAACCGTTTTTATTACTCAAAGTTTAACTTTTGTGATTATCTAAAAACACATAGCGGTCGAATGGCCATATTAACTGACTTAAAATCAGTCGCATACTTTAATGTAGCGGTTCTGATAGCACAAAAGTTCGCAGCATGAAAACGGAACCGGCATAATTGATTTATAGTGAACCCATACACTAAGCATAATGATTTAGAGGACGATAATCCCAATGAAAAAATTCCTTTTAGGAGCTGTTGCCGCATCTGTTTTGGCCTTTTCAGGCAATGCTATGGCCAATTTTGTGGCAGGTCAGGACTATCAGGTGGTTGCAAAACCAGTCAAAGTCGAAAAACCGGGCAGAATTGAGGTACGTGAATTCTTCTGGTACGGCTGTGGTCACTGTTTCGCGCTTGAACCACATATGCAGGGCTGGTTGAAAAAATTACCAAAAGATGTACGTTTTGTACGTACGCCGGCTGCAATGAATCCACTCTGGGAGCAGGCAGCGCGTGCTTATTATGTGTCTGAAGCATTGGGTGTGCGTCAAAAAGCACATTTACAATTATTCCATGATATTCATGATAAGCAACGTCCAATTTTAGAACAGGCGCAATTGGCCAAGTTCTATACCCGCTATGGTATTCCTGAAGCGAAATTTAACAGCACTTATAAATCTTTCCCGATCACTTCGAAAATTGCCCAAGCCAAAAATCTGGCTGCTCAGTATCAGTTAAGTGGTGTTCCGGCAGTGACCGTGAATGGTAAATATATTGTGCAGGGTAATGATGCCAAAGTCATTCAGGTGGTGAATTACCTGATTGAAAAAGAGCGTAAAGCCAAATAAGACGCGATTGATTATCTCTAAAAAAAACCTGCATCGAATCTGCAGGTTTTTTTATTTAAACTGGAGGAATGGTTATTTACGTCCTGACTGCCGGATCTGGTGTTTCTATCGGCGGGCGATACCAGTGTAAAATTCCTCGGAATAAGAGCTGCATCTGCAACACGCTTTGCGCTTTAAAGTCATGGGATTGAATATGAATCGTGGATGGCTTTGTTGCACAAACCTATCTGTAAAGGGTTTTTCAGCGATATAATTTTCAAATGAAGAAGCCTGCACACAAAATCTACCGCACAACCAATTGGCCCGCATATAACCGAGCACTCATGAGTCGCGGAAATATTGCCATTTGGTTTGATCCTGCTACGCAATGGTATGCTCCGTCCATCGGTAAACAAGGGCGAAATCAAACCTACTCCGACGCAGTCATCCAATGCTGCTTAATGATTAAATCCTTATTCCGTCTGTCTTTACGTATGGTCACTGGCTTTGTGCAAAGTCTGATTAAACTTTGCGGATTAAATTGGATAGCTCCAGATTACACCACGCTTTGTAGAAGACAAAAGCATATTGATATTGTAATCAGCTACCAAAAAAGTAGCGATGGGCTGCATCTACTCATGGACTCTACAGGCATGAAGTTTCTAGGTGAGGGCGAATGGAAACGCAAGAAACATGGACCTGAATATCGTCGCCAATGGCGTAAACTTCATATTGGTATAGATGCTAAAACCCTACAAATACGAGCAGTTCAGCTTACAACCAATAATGTCAGTGATTCACAGGTGCTTGGTGATTTACTTAATCAGATTCCACAAGATGAGCGGATTGACTCTGTTTATACCGATGGAGCTTATGACACCAAGCAATGCCGTCAGGTCATTGCAGATCGGCAAGCGCATGCGGTGATTCCACCTAGAAAAAATGCGAAACCATGGAAAGATACAAAGAGTAGCTCGCTAGAGCGAAATGAATTACTTCGAGCAATTAAACGTTTAGGCAGGACACTATGGAAAAAATGGTCAGGCTATCATCGGCGAAGTTTGGTTGAAACTAAGATGCATTGCATCAAATTATTAGGAGATAAACTCAGTGCAAGGAGTTTTGATAGCCAAGTCAATGAGATCCATGCACGTGTGGCAGTCCTTAACAGATTTACGGAATTAGGTCGACCACTTACCCAAGTTACGCCTTAAATTTGGCTCAATTAGGGGCGCTTTGCATTTCAAATCTTTGTGCAACAAAGCCAATGTATATAAAAAATGGTTAAATAATTGCAAGGGGGGCTTTAAAACGTTTTAATCGTAAAGCATTTCCTAGTACAAATATTGACGAGAGAGCCATTGCACCAGCAGCAAATACAGGAGAAAGTAGCAGTCCAAATTGCGGATAAAGTACACCTGCTGCAATAGGAATCAGAGCTGCATTGTAAACAAATGCCCAAAATAAATTTTCACGAATATTGGTTATAGTCGCTTTGCTTAAAGCGATAGCATTTGGCACTCCTTTCAGGTTGCCAGACATCAAAACCACATCAGCAGCTTCAATAGCTACGTCTGTACCTGTACCTATTGCTAAACCAATATCTGCTTCTGCAAGTGCAGGGGCATCATTAATGCCATCTCCAACATATGCGAGTTTACCATATTGATTTTTTAATTTTTTAACGGCCTCTATTTTACCTTCTGGTAAGACTTCTGCAATAACCTCATCAATACCTAGTTTTTTTGCAATCGCTTGAGCTGTATGACGGTTATCACCTGTAATCATGGCAACCTTTAAACCTAACTGATGTAACGCTTCAATTGCAGCAAATGTTGATTCTTTAATTGGATCTGCTACAGCAATAATGGCAGCAAGTTTCTGGTCAATCGCAACATAGAGAGGGGTTTTTCCTTCTTCTCCCAAACGATCCGAAAATTGAGAAAAAACATTAGGATTCAAACCTAGTTTTTCCATATATCGATCTGCACCAATATGAACCAAATGTTCAGACACCGTTGCTTCTATTCCATAGCCCGTGACTGACTTGAAATCAGCAACAGGAGACAGAATTAATTCCTTATCTATAGCGGCTTGTACAATTGCTCGAGCAATAGGATGCTCAGACTTTGATTCAACGGCTGCCATAAGTGAAAGTACGGCATTGTATTCAAACCCTTCTAAGACATGCAGATCGGTTAAAATTGGTTTCCCTTCAGTCAGGGTCCCTGTTTTATCAACAGCAACCACTTTAGTTTCTTTGAGCAGCTGCAAAGCTTCCCCTTTACGGAATAAAACACCCATTTCAGCACCACGCCCAGTTCCCACCATGATTGATGTAGGCGTTGCAAGTCCCATTGCACAAGGACATGCAATAATGAGTACCGCAACTGCATTAACTAAGCTAAACGTTAGGGCTGGCTCAGGGCCGAAGATAAACCAAGTAATAAAAGTTAAAAGAGAGAGACCCATTACTACAGGTACAAACCACATGGTAATTTTATCAACCAATGCCTGAATAGGCAGCTTGGAACCCTGTGCCTGTTCAACCATTCGGATGATTTGAGAAAGCACTGATGAACTACCAACAGAGGTGGCTTTGATATTTAAGCTGCCACTTTGGTTAATTGTTCCTCCTACCACAGTAGAGCCTATCGTTTTTTCAACGGGCATAGGCTCGCCAGTAATCATGGATTCATCAATAAAACTTTGGCCGTGAATAACTTCACCATCGACAGGGATACGCTCGCCTGGTCTAATCTCTACAATCGTTCCTGTTTGAACTTCGGCAATCGGAACTTCTATCACCTGATTATTGAGCTGTATTCTGGCAACTTTAGGCTGCATTCCAACTAGATGTTGAATTGCTAAAGACGTTCGGCCTTTTGCCTTGGCTTCAAAAAATCTACCTAATAGAATTAAAGTGATAATAACCGCTGCAGCTTCATAATAAACATTGACCGTGCCTTGTGGCAGGACACTTGGAAAGAAAGTAGCAACCACTGAATAAAGATAAGCAGCCAATGTTCCTACAGCCACCAAGGAATTCATGTCTGGTGCTAAGCGGAATAAACTTGGGATGCCCTTTTTAAAGAAGCGTCGGCCTGGAAAAATTAATGCTACTGTGGTCAAGAAAAATTGCATTAACCAGCTATTTTGTTGGCCAATGTTATCCATCATAAACGTATGAAAGGCGGGAATCAGGTGTGATCCCAT
This sequence comes from Acinetobacter sp. 40AMC3-4, assembly GCF_049898185.1. Lineage (GTDB taxonomy): Bacteria > Pseudomonadota > Gammaproteobacteria > Pseudomonadales > Moraxellaceae > Acinetobacter. Next base: position 23,522 of record NZ_JAFCXG010000019.1, on the reverse strand, counting down.
TTCTAAAATAAAAACGGGTAGAGTCAATAAGACTGACAAAATTAAATCTTTTTTAAGTTTTTCTAATTCAATATTTTTTTTATCTTGAAAGCTTTCCGTAGTTTGATGAACTGACTTTGCTTCAAACCCTGCTTTGGTGACAGCCTGAATTAACGAGTCACGAGTGACAGATGAGCTTGCCTGAATAGTCGCTTTTTCAGTAGCCAGATTTACATGAGCTGATTCCACACCCTCAACAGATTTTAAGGCCTTTTCTACTCGACCTACACAAGAAGCACATGACATACCCTCAATCGTAAGCTCTATTGGTTGCAGCGCTTCCACTTCGTAGCCTGCTTTTTCTACGGCTTTAATTAAAGTAGCGCGATCAAGTGGTTGATGCGCATAAATGACTGCTTTTTCGGTAGCCAGATTTACATGAGCCGATTCAACACCCTCAACAGATTTTAAAGCTTTTTCCACACGGCCTACACAAGAAGCACATGTCATCCCCTCAATCTCTAATGTTTCACTGTAGTGTGGCGTATCAGTCATTTCGGTACTCATATACGATCTCTATCATTTAGATATGCTGAGTTCTATATGCGAAGATCAGCTCGAACCAAGATTAGGGGGAATTCAGGGATTACTTTTATTTCAAGCAAGTACAGGTTTTATCTGTACGATGAGGAAAATAAGAGAGAGTAAAAGTGGTAAGGAATTCCCACTGTTACTCTAACAGAGATTAAGCAGGATCAGCTGTAAATCCACGCTCACTGAGAGTGGCAATGACTTGATCCTGACTCACCGTTGTGTTGATTTCAACAATACGGTTTTGTAAATCAATATCGAGTGAGGCATTCGAGTCGAGCTCTTTAATTGCGGTAGTAATGCCGCGTGCACAACCACCACAAGTCATATTAGCGATGTGAAATTTCATATGTTGCTCCTTTTTAACAAAACATTTGTTTAAAACATTAGAACAGTAACTCTAAACTTTCACCATACAACCAGCCTTTTTCTGAATCAGTTACTCGCTGTAACTTGGTCTGTTTACAACCTTACAGTTTTCTTCAGAGTATTCCAAAGAAGAGTGTTCTAATGACTACAGTAAAAGTACTTAACCAACATTAATGTGACTTTAAAATGACATTTTTGTCATCTACGATCACTCTGAAATTTATAAGATTAGTTATTTCAATCAATGGTAGTGAACTGAATAGATGAGACCGTTATGGGTTGAAGATAAGCTAAAAACCGGTGACTACCTTTATGTATAATGCCTCATGATGCGATTTTACTGTTCTGATTGTCGTAAGTTGGCAGTCCAGTAGAAACTTTATTGCTCAGCTACAAAAGATAAATGCAGTAATGTTAAATTTCCTCAATTCCCTTATTTTGAAATTCTCTTATTCAATACCCACGACAGTGGTTATATAGCCTGTTGTTAATAGAATTGATAGACCTAATAACATCTCAAATAAAATGGCATGACTAAGGTGTTTAGCGAATTTAGGATGTTGAAGACGCGGGGTGAAATACCATTTGTTGAAGGCAGCTAAAAGTAGAATACCTATAACAAAAAACATTTTAACCATGAAACCATAGCCATATGCAGTATTGATTAAGGTATTAAAATCTTTAATTAAAAGAAGAGCTACACTAGCGCCACAGGCGATTAATATCCCAACAATGAAAGCAGCAATACGTCCAAATACATGCATGCGATCTTTTAAAGGTAAACCACTTATTTCCCGGCTGGTTTTCCATAACGGATATAAAGACCCCATCCATAACGACATAACTAGAATATGGATTGATAATAAAATTTGAGCAAGTAAGGTTAAATTAGCGACATGTCCGAGCTGGGAAAAACTAAAAATAATCGGGATAAGTAAAATACAAAATATTGAACTTTCAATTATAGAAAAATGACCTTTGTTCCTGTTAAGTTTAACCACCATGAGAAGAAGTAAAAGAGCAAAACTAATAGAACGAAGAACGTATATATACCCCGTCGGAGTATTAACCAATATATTAATATACGTGGGGTCCACCATACCTGTAATACCAGTATTGGCAAAACTACCAATCAGAATAAAAAATCCCAAGGTACTGGAAATTAGGCCTAATCCAGCGCCAATTGTAATATATTTAAGAATCGATTCTTTTAGTTCAAGATATTGTCTAAGTAAAAAATAGCAAAAGGCTCCACCAACGACAAAAGCTACACTTAAATATAAAATAACCTTAGTTAACCAAGTGGCCCACATCCAATATTCAGAAATCATTATTTTTGTCCATTCTAGAACAACATGCCAGCACCTCACTGACATGTTGAAAGGTAATCAATTCTTATTTAGTTGATTTGATAGTGAAACTATATTCACCATTCATGTTGTGACCATCTTTCCCCATTGTTGTCCAGACAACGGTATATTTATCTTTTTTCAGTTTCGGAAGAGCGACATCAAAGGATTTCTTTAAGTCATGAGTAACTTTATATTTTAAAGGAACATCTCTTCGCTGAGCATCCAGTAACTTAATATTCATCAACATAACCTCTGCACCAAAGTTAAGGGTCAAGTTCTTTGGTTGACTAAGGATAGATGCATTTTCCGCAGGAATCGCACTCACTAAACTCACATGAGCGAACGTAGTTGTAGTAGCCACAATCATCGTTGCAGCTACTACAACATTACGTAGAGCAGTCATTTTATTTTGAAATAATTTCATTTACGTTTCCTCTTGATTCGTTAGTTCATTAGAGATGACTTTATAAAATCTATATTTAATGAGACCACATCATCTCCTCTTATATTTCAATTATTAGTGAGAGACAGAAACAGAGCGATGACTTCAAAATTACATTTTTGTCATTTTTAAAATTTAAAATCTTTAACTATTAAAATAATCTTATTGAAAAATAATGATCATTTAACAAACAAATTATGTAGGTGGTTGATTTATGAAATGTAGTAATCATTTTGTCTAAGAAAATAGTAGCTATTTAATTTTTTATATTTTAGTTTAAATATAAACATGTTATGTTTAATTTGATCTAATATAAATTTGTGGGCTAAGCACATGACTCAAACACGTCCAAGAATGACCAAATTATTTGAACAGCTTGGTTTAGCTTCTACTGAAGAAGCAATTGCAAAATTCATAGAGAGCCATCAGCTAGCTGGAGATGTTTTTTTAACACAAGCAATTTTTTGGACTGATGCTCAACGTCATTTTTTAGAAGAAAAACTACACTCTGATGGTGAATGGACGACAGTGATTGATCAATTAAATGAGTCTTTACATGAAAATTCAGTAAAATAATTTTCCGTTAGTATTAAGGATCTACATTCTTCCCTGCATTGAATACAACTCATTCATACAGTAGTACTGTTTTGGAGATGGAATCTCTATTATATAAGTAGTAGATTCCTTACTCTGAAATTTGGATTATAAACCCTAATATTAAAAATAATCTTCTTTACCTTCTATCGGCTTTGTTGCATAAATATGTAAGCATCTGATTTAAATAAATTTAATTTTGGATCAAAAAATAATCAAAACTTCTAAAATCATATAGTTATGAAATCTTTGTGCAACAAAGCCCCTTCTATCTAATAAATATACCAATAAGTTTAATAATTAAATTATCCACCCTTTTTTCTATAAAAAACTATTTTGATCAACTGTATTTTTTCTTTAAAGGAATAACAGTGTAAATTACATTAAAAATGTGTCTCTAACTAGCCTTGGAGTCATCTAATCATTTCATTTTTATTTTTTTAAGCACATAAAATCATAACAACTTTAATAGTTTTAAAAGATTAATATTAAATAAAATTTTTGTCATCTCAGCATAGACTATATATTTCGAGAAGATCTCAAAATTACATTTTTGTCATTTTTAAAAATAATTAATTAATAGTGCTAAAATTTTTAAGAGAGACAGAGAATAACCAAAAATTTCATCAGTTTAGTAGTCAAATTCCTAGACTCTGTTCAGTACTAAAACATAGCTTTTACTTCCAAATTATTTAAAGGAAAAAATTATGATGAAATTCAAAAACATTTTTTTGGGCTTATGTATCGCAGCCGCGTCATTGAATACATTTGCACAGCAATCCGATGAACACAAAGATCACCACCCTGAAAAAACAGCACCATCTGCAGTAACAATTAAGCAAACAGTTACCAGCACCACTGCTACAGATAAAATGGCTGCAATGGATCAACACATGAAGGCGATGCAAGCCATGCATGAGAAGATGATGGCTGCAAAAACCCCACAAGAACGTCAGAAACTTATGGCTGAGCACATGAAACTCATGCAAGGAGGTATGAGTATGATGAAACAGATGGGCAGCCAAAGCATGAATGCAAATATGGCTGACCGTCAGCAGATGATGGAAAAACGTATGGACATGATGCAATCCATGATGCAGATGATGATGGACTGTATGCCTCCGTCAGCAACTAAATAGTTACCCATGAATTAGGGGTAAGCACCATGAATCACCAACACCAAGAAAATAATTCAGTACCTAACTTCTGGTCTACACGTTATGCCATTGGTCTAATCGTGCTGGGTGGTATCGCAGCTTATTTTCTATTAACGGAACATTTAGCCCACGTTATCGGTGCTTTGCCTTATTTATTCCTTTTAGCGTGTCCACTGATGCATATTTTTATGCATGGTGGTCATGGGCATAACCACTCGCAGCAAAAAAAATCCGATATATCTGATAACAAAAAATAGCTCTTATCAGGAGATCCATCATGAATCATGCGGAATCGGCTTATGGTTTATGGACGCTGGTTATCATTAACTCAGCAGTTTTTATCATGTTCGCTTTCAGTTTTTTTAGACCTTCCACTGCGCGCGATTGGCGTACATTTGGGGCCTTTTCGGCTTTTATCATTGCTCTATTTGTCGAAATGTATGGTTTTCCTTTAACCATTTACCTGTTATCTGGTTGGCTTCAAACTCGCTTCCCTCAACTTGACTTACTTTCTCATAATGCAGGTCACTTGTGGTCAACGCTATTAGGTGAAAAAGGTGATCCACATTTTGGCATTTTGCATATCGCCAGTTACGTTTTCTTGGGCTATGGATTTTACCTGTTATCAACGTCATGGCACGTGCTGTACAACGCGCAACGTCAGCATTCTTTAGCGATCACAGGCCCTTATGCACGTATACGTCACCCACAATACGTGGCTTTTGTGATGATCTTGCTGGGTTTTTTATTGCAATGGCCAACTTTACTGACACTGATTATGTTTCCAATCCTACTCTTAATGTACAGCCGCTTGGCAATTAAGGAAGAGGCTGAAATGAGTAAACAGTTTGGCGCTGTCTATGACAGCTATGCTCAACAGACTCCGAGATTTATTCCAAAATTCGGCCATAAAACCACTTTTCCATAAGAGAATTATTTATGTCAGATCAAAAAAATCATAACCAGGACCATATGGCACAGGCTACAACAGACGTACTGAAAGACCCAGTCTGTGGTATGACCGTCACTGAAGAATCGAAATACCATGAGGAATTTAAGGGGAAAACTTACTTTTTTTGCAGTGATAAATGTCAATCAAAGTTTCATAGCAGCCCGGTGCAATATATCGCTAAACCCGCAACGACGACTGCCGATGCACATACACAGCATCATCAGACTGTTCAACACGTTAATGCGGCAAGCACAACAGGTACGACCATCTATACATGCCCAATGCATCCAGAAATCAGGCAAGATCATCCTGGAAACTGTCCTAAATGCGGAATGACACTGGAGCCACTCATTCCTGAATTAGAGGAAGATGAGAATCCGGAGTTACGTGATTTCCGCCGACGCTTCTGGTGGACACTGCCATTGACCATCATCGTGACTTTTTTGGCGATGTTTGGTCATCAAATGAACCTGTTCAATATGGCTGTTCAGAGCTGGATTGAACTGGTGTTGTCACTCCCAATTGTACTTTGGGCAGGTTGGCCATTTTTTTCCCGGGGTTGGCAATCGGTTGTGAATCGCAGCCCGAACATGTGGACGCTGATTGGTTTGGGCACTGGAGCTGCATTTATTTATAGTGTGGTCGCAACCATTGCACCGCAAATCTTCCCAGACTCATTTATTTCCATGGGTCGTGTCGCTGTTTACTTTGAAGCTTCAGCGGTCATCATTTCATTGACCCTACTGGGACAAATATTGGAGTTAAAAGCACGTTCGCAAACTTCTGCTGCAATTAAGTCACTCCTTGGGCTCGCTCCTAAAACAGCTCGCCGAATCCTGCCTGATGGAACTGAAGAAGATGTTCCTCTAACGCATGTCCATGTAGGAGATTTACTCAGAATTCGCCCAGGTGAAAAAGTGCCTGTGGATGGTGTAATCACTGAAGGAAGTAGTTCAGTGGATGAATCGATGCTGACAGGTGAACCTTTACCGATCACTAAACGCATCGGTGATAAAGTCATTGGTGCTACCCTGAATACCAATGGTTCCCTAATCATGCGTTCAGAGAAAATTGGTTCAAGTACCATGTTATCCCAGATCGTACAGATGGTGGCGCAAGCTCAACGATCGAGAGCACCAATGCAACGCATGGCTGATCAGGTTGCAGGTTGGTTTGTCATGGCTGTAGTAGCCATTGCCTTGCTTACCTTCTTTGGATGGGGACTGTTCGGCCCAGAAGAGTCGAGCTGGGTTTATGCATTAATCAATGCTGTGGCAGTACTCATTATTGCCTGTCCTTGTGCACTAGGCTTGGCAACTCCAATGTCTATCATGGTTGCAACGGGTCAAGGTGCTACTCATGGTGTGTTGTTCCGCGATGCAGCAGCCATTGAGAATCTACGCAAGATTGACACACTAATCATCGATAAAACAGGTACGTTAACTGAAGGACGCCCTGTATTCGATCGTGTGGTTGCCGCATCAGGTTTCGATGAATCTGAAGTATTACGTTTAGCCGCCAGTCTTGATCAAGGCAGTGAACACCCGCTAGCCGAAGCGATTGTAAACGCAGCACACGAACGTGGCCTGCCTCTTGAAACACCAGATAATTTTGAATCAGGCTCAGGGATTGGTGTTCGAGGTCAAGTGGGCGATCGTCAGTTAGCTTTGGGCAACACAGCACTGATGGAGCAATTAGGTATCTCGGTACAATCTCTGATTCCGCAAGCCGAAGAGCTGCGTTCAGAAGGTGCAAGTGTGATGCATCTAGCCATCAATGGTGAATTGGCCGGCCTGCTTGCAGTATCCGATCCCATCAAAAAAAATACCCCAGAAGCACTTGCCACCCTGAAGGAAGCGGGTCTACGTATCGTGATGGCAACAGGAGATGGTCTCACCACTGCCCGTTCAGTCGCAGCACGTCTAGGCATTGATGAGGTACATGGCGAAGTCAAACCCGCAGATAAACTAGAACTGGTCAGCAAATTGCAGAAGGAAGGTCGCATCGTGGCTATGGCTGGTGATGGCATCAATGATGCACCAGCCTTGGCTAAAGCTGATGTCGGTATCGCTATGGGAACCGGGACTGATGTTGCAATGAATAGTGCCCAAGTTACGCTGGTCAAGGGAGATTTACGAGGGATTGCTGTTGCCCGTTCACTTTCGGAAGCTACTGTCGGCAACATGAAACAGAACCTCATGTTTGCTTTCCTTTACAATGCTTTGGGTATCCCTATCGCGGCTGGCGTACTATATCCATTTACCGGTTGGTTGTTGTCACCGATGATTGCCGCCTTGGCTATGAGTTTGAGTTCAGCTTCAGTCATCACCAATGCCCTTCGCCTGCGACATAAAAAGCTATGATAGAGAGTCTTTTTCTTCCACCAGATGTATCAGGCCTGATTGCAGCACTTGCCATCGGCCTGCTCATTGGTTTAGAACGAGGATGGAATGATCGTGAACTGCCAGAAGGCAGCCGAGTAGCAGGCCTACGTACCTTCACATTGACAGGATTACTCGGAGGAGTGCTCGGTCATTTACAGCCAAACTTTGGGCCTTGGCCACTAGTCGCAGCCGTATTAGGGCTTTCCCTTTTACTTACGGTATCCTACGCGCGTACCGCAAAACTTTCCGGTAATCTAAGCGCTACCACGACGATCGCGATGCTGTTGACATTAGTTCTAGGTGCATATGCATCCCATGGTAATGTTACTTTAGCATTAACAGCGGCTGTCATCGTGGCTGTATTTTTGGATCTCAAGCCAACCTTACATGGTTGGTTACGCTTGATCGAACATCGTGAATTAACCGCATCCCTGCAGTTGCTGGTACTTTCTGTCGTTATATTACCCTACTTACCCAATACGGGTCTGGGACCTTTTGCTGCATTAAATCCTTACCAGTTATGGTGGGCAGTGATCCTGATTGCCGGACTCTCTCTGGCAGGTCATTTTGCCATGCGGCTTACCGGTTCAGAAAGAGGCATATTCTGGACAGGTCTATTGGGTGGTTTGGCATCGTCTACAGCTGCAACTGTCGCACTGGCACGCTATACACGCCAGCACCCCGTCATGGTCAGTGCTGCTATTTCTGGAACATTGGCTGCCTGTGGCATCATGTTTTTTCGTATGGTTGTGCTGATAGGCGTCATTGAGCCAGCATTGCTAAGCACTTTTGGTGGTGCAATGATGATTGCGGGAATCCTTCTGCTGGGTATGGCATTGTGGAGACAACGCCAAATTACCAGCGCTGAAAACAACGATCGAACAATAGAAGCAATGGCTCCTTTTGATCTTGGGACAGCATTCAGCTTCGCTGCTTTCCTGGCTGTCATGGCAGTCTTGGTCCCGGCAGCAAAACAATGGTTGGGCACCAGCGGCATCTTCGTATTATCGACTATTTCTGGGCTAGCAGACGTAGATGCTATTTTAGTCTCACTTGCCCGCCTGCATAGTACTGAAGGCTTAACAACAAATGTGGCTGCTGTCGCGCTAGGGCTGGCCACACTGAGCAACATGTTAAGCAAAGCGACAATTGCATGGATGACAGGGGGGGCACAGTTTGGCCGAGCTATCATATTTGGCTACACAATTGCCATGATAGGTGCTGGCGTAGCTCTGGCTCTCAGTTTGAGCTTTATGTAAGGTCAACTCGGGTAAATGGAAGATGTTCAAAAAATGAGTTAAAATGATTCCCCTTGCATGGATTCACTTTGAAAAACAATGGTAAAAATGATTCGACCATTGAGGGATTCAGCCTGGATGGTCGCCCCAAGCATATCAAGAATAGATTTTGTTATCGCGAGCCCTAAGCCGGTTCCTTCTTCTGTTCTTTGTCTAGATGCATCTGTTCGATAAAATCGATCAAATAACCTGGATAGTTGTTCAGGAGAGATTTCAGGGCCTTCATTTTCAATTGAAAATATTGTGTTATCTAAATTCTGTTGAAGTTTTATGCGTATTGTAGAATTCTTATTTCCATATTTAACTGCATTAGATAATAGATTGCTGAGTGCTCGACGTAACATAGCAGGATCACCTTTGACATTTCCAGATCCTGTTTGTTGAAGCGTCATATTTTTTTCGGCAGCTAGCGCATCATAGAAATCAAATAAGGCTGTAACTTCTTTAACCAGGTCAATATTCTGTAAGTTCTGTAATTTTAGGCCATGTTCTGCTTTTGCCAAGAAAAGCATATTGGATACCATTCGAGCCAAACGTTCTAATTCTTCTAAATTAGAAAATAGTATTTCTTGATAAGTACCAATATCTCGGTTACGGGCAAGACATACTTGAGTTTGAGTCATTAAGTTATTAATCGGTGTTCTAATTTCATGCGCTAAATCAGATGAAAAATCGGAAAGCCTTTCTAAAGCTGATTCTAGTCTGTCGAGCATATCATTGAAGGCAATTGCTAATGATTTTAGTTCTGTTGGTGTGTGCTCAACTTCTAAACGTTCTGAAAGATGTTGGGCAGAAATGCCTTCTGCGACCTTAGCCATTTTTTGCACGGGTCTTAAACCTCTCCAGGTTGCAAACCAGCCTAAAAACATTAAACAAATCGTACCGGCTAAACCAATGTAAAAAAGTTGACGCTTAAAATCATTTAAAAAATGTAGATGTTCAGATGTATCGATCCCCACAATAATGCGTACAGATTGTATCTCAGTATTTTTGTTTATATCCGTGTTGTAGATCATGCCACGATAAGTCTTATCCTGAATTTTCCATTTAATCCATGAATTATTTGCTGACTTGGTTAAGTGTTGAGTATTAATTGTTGAAGGTGCTGAACTAAATAAAACTTTACCTGTCGGTCGTTCTATTTGAACCATAAGATCATGGTGTCCAACTAAAGCGTCTCTCAAATAAAGATTAAGTTCTGGAGAGTTTTTAGGATTCTGTTGGATAAGATTCTGAATCAGCTGGATTTTACCTTCTAATTGGGTACGGTCTTGAGTCTCAAAATGATGCATTACTAATTTATTTATGAACAAACCCATAATAATTAGAATGAAAATAGTAGATAATGAGAAAATGATACCGATCCGGAAACTGATCGCTCTGAATAAATTATTATTCATCCTCTACCTCTAGTACATACCCCATTCCTCGAATATTCTGAATTAATTTGGGAGTAAAGTTACTGTCAACTTTACTTCTTAATCGTTTAATAGCGACTTCAACGACATTCGTATCACTATCAAAGTTCATATCCCAAATTTGAGATGCAATAAGTGCTCTTGGTAGAATTTCACCTCTTCTACGCATAAAAAGCTCCATAAGCGCGAATTCTTTAGCCGTTAAATCAATGCGTTGACCTGCTCGTGTTACCCGACGTTTTCTCAAATCAAGTTCTAAATCAGCAATCTTAATAATATTATTATCTTCTCTTTGTTGCCCTCGTCTAAGGAGCGTTTTTATTCGAGCTAGAAGCTCTGCAAAAGCAAAAGGCTTAACTAAATAATCATCAGCGCCTAGCTCTAATCCTTTTACTCGATCTTCGATTTGATCTCGGGCGGTAAGAAAAAGAATGGGCATTGTTTTACCGCTGCTACGAATATCATTGATAATATTCCAACCATTTAGTCCAGGTAACATCACGTCTAAAATAATTAAGTCATACTCTTCAGAAAGAGCTTGATGTTTACCCGTTAACCCATCTGTAACCCAGTCCGTAATATAGCCAGCTTCGGATAAACCTTGCTTGAGATAATCACCAGTTTTTTGTTCATCTTCAACTAATAGTATTCTCATTTCCGAATCCTAAGTCATTCATTAAAACTATAATAACGTTATAAAACATCTGATCGAGATAGATTACAAAAATGTCATTTTCAAGTCACTTAGATGTTCAGTGCTTCACTTTATTGTAGTAGCAAGAAATTAACTTTTAGAGAAACTTATGAAAACTGTAGTGCGTCGTAGTCTAACAATTTTAATGTGTGCTGGAACTTTAATTGCTGGTACTCAATCTTGGGCAAAAGATGTATCAACCTCAAGTGCCACTAAAACGGTAAAAGCACAGAAACCTTGTACAAAACCTTGTAAAATGGAAAAAGATGACAAGACTCAGCAAGATCATAGTCAACATCAGTCTCCTAACTCATCTGACATGTCAAAAATGGATCATTCTATGATGAATATGGACCATTCTAAAATGGATCATTCAAAGATGAATATGCCTGGTAGCAATAAATAATTTTATAAATAGCGAGAAAGAAGTATTAAAGTTTATACTAAATATTTGCTTTATTACTTCAATCTTGACCTTTCTAAAGGTGAGATAGAATGTCAAAAAAGTTAAGTCATGTACTCTTAATTGGAGTTGGTTTATTTTCATCAACTTGGGTAATGGCGGCAGTTAAAGAATATGATTTAACAATCGCTGAACAAACTGTAAATATCACAGGAAAACCGCTAAAGAGAATTACCGTTAATGGTAAATTCGTTGCACCACTTCTTGAATTTGAAGAAGGTGATGAGGCCGTTATCCGTGTTCACAATAAGTTAAAAAATCAGGACTCTTCAATCCATTGGCATGGCTTATTATTACCTGGAATTATGGATGGTGTACCTGGATTTAACAAATTTAATGGCATTGCCCCTAATAAAACTTATGAATATAAGTTTAAAGTCCGCCAAAATGGTACTTATTGGTATCATTCACATAGTAAAGGACAAGAACAAGACGGTTTATATGGTGCTTTTGTTATTTATCCTAAAGATAAAACTCCACTAACAGCTGCTGAAAAAACCGATAAAGATTACGTTGTTTTGCTTTCTGATTTTCATAATTCAACAAGTGATCAAATTATGAAAAATCTTAAAAAAGAAGCAGATTACTATCAGAACCGTCGCGAAACAGTATTCGATGTATTAAAACAAGTTAAACGTGATGGATTAAAGGCAACTTGGCAAGACCGCTCTATGTGGAATCAGATGCGGATGTTGAAAACAGATATGTCCGATGTGACTGGTTATACATTTTTAATGAATGGCAAAACACCTCAGCAAAACTGGACCGGTAACTTCAAAGCTGGTGAAAAAGTTCGCCTTCGTTTTATTAATGCTTCCGCTATGTCATTCTTTGATGTACGCATTCCAAACCTAAAAATGACTGTAGTCAGTGCTGATGGTCAACCTGTAAAGCCCGTTCCTGTAGATGAGTTCCGTATTGGTACTGCTGAAACCTATGATGTCATTGTGGAACCAAAACAAGCACATTACCAAATTGAAGCTGAATCTATTGATCGTACCGGTTTTTCAGTGGGAACATTACATGAAGAAAGCAGCCCAGCAGTCAAACAAATTGAGATGCCTAAATCTCGCCCTCGTGCTTTATTAACTATGGAAGATATGGGGATGAGCCATGACATGTCATCTATGAAAGATATGAATCACGATATGTCTTCTATGAAAGGTATGGATCATGATATGTCTTCTATGAAAGGCATGAATCACGATATGTCTTCTATGAAAGGTATGGATCATGATATGTCTTCAATGAAAGATATGAATCATGATATGTCTTCTATGAAAGGTATGGATCATGATATGTCTTCTATGAAAGGTATGGATCATGATATGTCTTCTATGAAAGGTATGGATCATGATATGTCTTCTATGAAAGGTATGGATCATGATATGTCTTCTATGAAAGGCATGAATCACGATATGTCTTCTATGAAAGGTATGGATCATGATATGTCTTCAATGAAAGATATGAATCACGATATGTCTTCTATGAAAGGTATGGATCATGATATGTCTTCTATGAAAGGTATGGATCATGATATGCCGATGAATAGCGCTACTGTTAAGGCGGCTTCAGACAAGAATGATAATACCGTATTTGGATGGGCAAATGCTTCAACACCTGAAGGTAATAAAGCATTGCAATATAGTGATTTGCAATCGTTAGATCCTCAAAAAGACACTCGTGCAGCTGAACGTGAAATAGAGATCCGTCTTGGTGGAAACATGGAGCGTTATATTTGGACAATAAATGGTAAAAAATTTAATGAAGCCGACCCACTAGTGGTGAAGTATGGTGAACGTATTCGCTTAAAATTTGTCAATGACAGTATGATGGCTCACCCAATGCACTTACATGGCATGTTTATGCAGCTTGAGAATGGTCAGGATCCAAGCAATATGCCAAACAAACATACGGTAATTGTTCCACCTGGGAAAACGATAACCACTCTACTCACAGCTGATGAGTTAGGTGAGTGGGCTATTCATTGTCACCTGCTTTACCATATGAGTGCAGGAATGATGAATAAACTCATTGTAGCTCAAGTGGAAGATGGTAATTCTACAAAGACTGTTCCTCAGTCCCAAGTAAATGAGAAGGGAGTAAATCCACATGCACATCACTAATAATTTGTTTTCAAAAACAACTTTGATGATTGCGCTATTTGGATTATCAAATCTAACGTTCGCTAAAAATGAAACTCCTGTACAAGACAGTAATATTACAAAAAATATGAAAATTCTTTTACAGGAATCTGGAGGATTAAAGTATTCCCTTCAAGAGCGTTATCCAGAATATTATTCAATGGAAAATGCGAATATGGGGGATAAGAGTGTCCAGATTGCGCTTGAGAACTCTAACTCACCTCATGACAATCATCTTAAAGAACATGGTGGACAAATTTATCAAACGACAAAATTTGAAAATGAATGGATGGTTGATGAAGACGGTAAGGGCAACCTAGGAACAAAGTTTGAAACTTTAATTGGAACAGATGAAAATCGTCTATTTATTGAAGCCAATTCGGAAAAGTCAGAAAGTAATGATCCAAAATATGCTGTATCAGCACTTTATAGCCGTAACGTAGCCCCATTTTGGGATGTACAAGCTGGGGTAAGATATAGTGAAGATAAAAATAACAGCAGCAGCGATCGAGTGGATGGGGTTATTGGTATATTAGGTCTAGCTCCTTATTTCTTTGAAACACAAGCATATCTTTATGGCGGTGAGAATAATTTTTGGGGAGCAAGTTTTGAATTAGAACGTGATTTGCTTTTAACTCAGAAACTTATTACTCAACCTTATATCGAAGCAGATGTAATATTTAGCGATGATTCTAACTATGCTGCAAAATCAGGTTTATCAGAACTTAAAACTGGTATCAAAACCCGATATGAGATTACTAAGCGAATTAAACCTTTCATTGATGTTGCTTACCAATATGAAAAAGGACAGAAAGCCACTTCTATGCAAGAGGCAACAGAGTCTGAAAAGGGATGGAAATATGGTGCAGGTATCGAATTAGTTTTTTAAAATAATATGACTTGGAATCATGAATGGTAGCTTCGGCTACTATTCATGAATTATTACTATTTATTTTCGAATCTGTAAAACTAAAAAAGCTTAATTTTTGGTCTATTTTTATGCAGTGGTTAAAAACATGCTTATCGCTGTTTTTATCGTTTGCTATTCTTTTAGTAGGATCGGCTGCTACTACTTCGTCTGTACATCATCGGTGTTTAATGCCATCTGAATAGATGCATGTGGCATAGCCGTCTTCATCGATTTGAATCCTAAAGTGGCCCTAATGATCCGCTTTAGCTTGCCATGATTACATTCGATCACGTTATTTTTATACTTAACCTGCCTGTGCTCAAGATCTGGTGGACATTTTCTTTCCCATTTTAACCGTGACAAAGCACCTCCATATGTGTGCTTTATCTGTATCTATCACTTGTGGGGCCTTCCTTTGCCAGAAGATGCGGATACTGAGCATCCAAAAGTAAAAGAACTGCATGAGCTTCTTGCATGGTCTGAAGGTATGGTCTGGTGTTCACCTGAACGTCATGGTTCTATGAGTTCCATTTTTAAATCACAAATAGACTGGATTCCACTTGCAGGAGGAGCAATCCGTGCTACCCAAGTTAAAACCCTTGCCTTGATGCAAGTCAGTGGTGGATCACAGTCATTTAACAGCCTGAACCAGATGCGTATTTTGGGGCGGTGGATGCGGATGATCACCATTCCAAATCAGTCTTCAATTCCGAAAGCTTTCTTGGAATTTGAAGAAGATGGACGAATGAAGCCTTCAGCTTTCTATGACCGGATTGTGGATGTCATGGAAGAGTTATTTAAGTTCACTCTACTGACTCGTGGTCAAAGCAAATACCTGACTGATCGTTATTCTGAACGCAAGGAATCGGCTGAAGAGTTGTCCAAGCGTGTAAATCAGCGCAGTTTATAAATGCTGGATGGTATTAAATACTGCGCCTCATTGCCAGGTCAGTAACACTTTTATGCTGTACCGATGAAGTGCTGTTAAAGGTACAATGAATATTGTAAAAACCCACTCTTCATGATTGGGTTTTTACATTAAAGAAGTCAGAGATAAATAAGGAAAAGGTGAAGGCTTTGAACCAGAAACGGCACTGTTGCAAATAGGCTGACATGATAAGCTAAATATCTTATTTATTTCGAGATACAGCAGATGAATCCCTTCCACGGTCGGCACTTTCAAGGTGAAATCATTCTTTGGGCTGTTCGTTGGTATTGTAAATATGGCATCAGCTATCGTGAACTTCAGGAAATGCTCGCTGAACGTGGAGTGAATGTTGATCACACCACAATTTATCGCTGGGTTCAGCGTTATGCTCCAGAAATGGAAAAACGTTTACGTTGGTATTGGCGTAATCCTACAGATCGACATTTATGGCATCTGGATGAAACTTACGTAAAAGTGAATGGCAAATGGGCATATCTATACTGTGCAGTTGACCAACGTGGCCATACTCTTGATTTCTATCTTTCTGCTAGACGAAATACCCATTCAGCTTATTGTTTTCTTGGTAAAATTTTGAATCATGTCAAAAAATGGCAGATTCCACGAGTCATAAACACTGATAAGGCTCATACCTATGGCCGTGCTTTGTCGCGACTAAAACAGGAAGGAAAGTGTCCTGAAGACTTGGACCATCGACAGATTAAATACAAGAATAACGTGATTGAATGTGATCATGGCAAGCTCAAACGGATCATCAAGGCTACGTTGGGATTCAAGTCTATGAAAACGGCTTATGCCACAATTAAAGGAATTGAGGTTATGCGTGCTCTACGCAAAGGACAAGCTTCATTATTTTATAACGGTAATATTCTAGGAGAAGTTTGGCTAGTAAATAGAGTTTTCGGTCTCTAAGCTTTTTTGAAGGGAAAATCATCGACTCAGATCCCTATTTGCAACAGTGCCGTTGTTAGTGGTTTGACCCACTAACAACTAACACGTTGGCTATTCATTGAGTAAATCCTAAACTCAACTAATTCTTTTATTTATCAGACAACCATTTTTCGACATTCGACGGCACATTCACGGCAAGCATCAGCACATTGCTGGCAGTGTTGATGCTCATGTTGGCTACATTCATCTGCACAGTATTCACAAGCCTTGGCACAAAGCTCACAAATTTCTTTCATAAAAGGAGATTCATTTTGCTGCATACGAGCACAGAGCTGACAAATATCTGCACAATCTAGACAACGCTGAATACATTCTCGCATCATCTCCAGATTTTCTTCTTTTAGACAGGCATTTGCACAACTGGCACAGGTAAGGTAACAGCTCATACATGCCTTTGCGCAATCTGAAAATTGGATATCGTTCATCATACTTACCTAAAGTCACTTGATTTAGGAATAAGCTAATCAAAAAAAAAGATATACACTAGGACGATTAGGTAAGGGAAAGTAAAATAGTCATAGATTTTGTTAAATGGTTTTAGATGCTGGCTTTGAGTGATTTAGCTGCTCATGTATTCAGGCACTGTTGCAAATAGGCTGACATGATAAGCTAAATATCTTATTTATTTCGAGATACAGCAGATGAATCCCTTCCATGGTCGGCACTTTCAAGGTGAAATCATTCTTTGGGCTGTTCGTTGGTATTGTAAATATGGCATCAGCTATCGTGAACTTCAAGAAATGCTCGCTGAACGGGGTGTGAATGTTGACCACACCACAATTTATCGTTGGGTTCAGCGTTATGCTCCAGAAATGGAAAAACGCTTACGCTGGTATTGGCGTAATCCTACAGATTTACATTCATGGCATATGGATGAGACTTATATCAAAGTGAAGGGGCGATGGACTTACCTGTATCGTGCAGTTGATCAACGTGGTCATACGATTGACTTTTACCTTTCCGCTAGACGGAACAGTAAATCAGCCTATTGTTTTTTAGGAAAAATCTTCAATACGGTGAAAAAATGGCAAATTCCACGGGTCATCAATACAGATAAAGCAGCGACCTATGGCCATGCTTTATCACGGTTAAAGCGAGAAGGAAAATGTCCAGTAGATATTGAGCACAGGCAGATTAAGTATAAAAATAATGTCATTGAATGTGATCATGGTAAGTTAAAGCGGATCATCAGGGCCACATTAGGATTCAAATCTATGAAGACGGCTTATGCCACAATCAAAGGTATTGAAGTCATGCGTGCACTACGTAAAGGACAAGCATCGTCATTTTATTATGGTCAGCCTCAAGGTGAAGTGTGTCTAATCAACAGGGTTTTCGGTCTCTAAGCACTTTTAAAAAGGAACTTCATCGACTCAAATCTCTATTTGCAACAGTGCCGAAATTAGACACATATAAGACATTTTTACAAAGGAAAGAATTTTTTAAGAAAAATTCAAAATTTGAAAAATATGGTCTGACTTGTTACCCAAAAAAAGTGGCTGATAATTTCTATGGTTGTTATGGGAAATCCAAAGAACAGGATGTTGCTGGTGTTTTATTGGATGTAGTTGCTTTAGAAAATACGGTAGATAATCGATTTGTTCAAATTAGAGGAGAGAGTTATGAGCCCAATAAATATGGCGGTATATGGGTTCAGTGGGAAACGAATTTAAATAATTGGGACAAATGGCAAGAGATAGATAGTGCAATTTGGCGCTTATTAGGTACATGGAACTCTGCTCCATCACCTCAAAAACTAACTAAATAGTTCCCCATTTAACATAATGGCTGTTATACGCAATAAAAAAACCTGGGCACCAACCCAGGTCTAAAATTTAAAAAACAGATAAATATCAGTGCAATAAACTCATTTTTCTAATTTCGCATAACGCGTATTATGTTAATTTTAGGAAAGCTCACTAATCATCAAATTAAAAATATAAGAGAGACTTATGGACTCATATCTTAATTCAGGGGCTGGTTTTCCTGCTGGAACACGTATAAATACAGACAAAGGTTTAATCGCCATTCAGAACATTAAAGTCGGAGATTTAGTACTGTCAAAGCCAAAAAATGGTGACGGAGAGTTATGCTATAAACCTGTTATAAGAATATCTACTTGTGAGAATAGTGAGATTTGGGAGCTAACCTATTTCCAAATTAAAGCAAATACAGATTTATCAAAATTAAATAAAAGCAAATTATTGCAACTTTCTCGCAAAGGAAAAATGGTCAGTCATATGCTGAGGTCTAATCAGACATTCTGGGTTAAGAATATTGGATGGACGCGCTTGGATGAGTTGAAGAACGGTCAAGCTATAGAAACATCTGATCAAGAAATCATTGGTCTTGTTTTTATGGTGAATCCATTACGAAAAACAAGTATGGAAAATGTGGCTGGAAGTTACCATCCTAGCAATATATTTAATGCGGATAAAAAAGGTTTTGATATTGATAATGTTGAATATTTTACTTTTATCAAATATGGCTTAGAAGGACCTATCGAATGTATAGGTGATGATAATGTACCTAGTCCAATATGTGTTAATGGTGAAAGTGTTCACGTTCTCTCAGAGACATTCCGATTAAAAACTTACAGCTTTGACGTTGAGGATGATTATACTTGCTTTATTACGAAGCTAGGATTGTGGGTTAATAATACTGCCTATAAATAATATAAGAAATAAATTACTAATTTTCTTATTTAACATAATGGCGGTTATACAAAGTACACTTGTATATTAATTTAAATATCAATAACTTAAAAATTCAGTAATGACCAAGAAACCAGTAGAAATCTGCTTTTGTAATAAGTTGGTGAGTTTTTAAGCGGATCTGTAACATTTTGCCAGGAAAATTGATCAAAAAATAATCAATTTAGCAGACAATGTCCATTTCATGCGGATCTAGGTTGCGAAACTATCCCCAATTGCTGTGGATAAAATTTAGGCTATTTTGTACGCCTAGGCTTACGTAAATTCCGGTTCTTTACGGCTGTCCAGGATAGGTGAATTTTCCTATGATGAACTCATCGGGAACAGGAAGTTCCATACAAGAATAACAATAGATAAGCACAAGGACTGTAAGGTACGACAGGAGTTATACCGAGCGAACCCATACGAAAAACCCCGGCAGGATGCCGGGGTTTTTTATTATCTAAAATTTTTAAATTAGAGTTGGATGAGCATCCAGAATACGAATTAGAGTCGCTGCAGGACCAGTCGGATAGCGACGGCCTTGTTCCCAGTTTTGTAGCGTTCTCGCGCTGATATGCAAACGTGCAGCGAATTCTGCCTGGGTTAATCCAGTTTTCTCACGTACTTCTTTAATATCCGGCAATTCGACCTCTGTGACTCGACTTGCCTTTATCTCATTACGTTTGATGGCTCCGGCTTCTTTGATTGAAGCAACCAGGTCATCAAATAAGTTGTTATCCATGAAATTGCTCCTTCACTAATTGACGCAGGATCGATGTTTCTTTGTCTGTCAGATTATCTTTCACAGACTTTGGATAAGCCACTAGGAAAAAGATCTGATCATCCTCTGTGACCCAATAATAGATCACCCGGATACCGCCACTTTTACCTTTATTGCCCTGAGCACAACGTACTTTACGAATCCCACCACCATTCTTAATTAAGTCGCCCTTATCAGGCTGTACCAAAAGATCTTGCTGGAGCTGACGGTACTCTTCATCACTAACAAGCTCTTTGATTTGCTTGGTAAAAATACTGGTTTCAATGAATAACATAGATTAAAGTACGTCAATGGCGTATAAGAATTTTAGCAGTTTTAGAACAAAAAAACGAGAGATTACAGCTCTCTGTTAGAACCCATTCAAAATGTCTATATTCTCACCAATAAAAATGTCCACTTTTAGAATATGCGCTTTTGCGATTTTCTTATCGGACGGTTTAATATGTTGGTGTCTATATCGGATAAACTAATATTCTTTGCATTACGTCTACTGATAAAAATATGTATAACGTTCATCCAAGTGAAAAACTAATTCACGCTTTCCGCCAAAAACCTTATCAGGGATGTTGTCCTACTCAAGCAGAGTTTTTATTTATTGGCTTAGATGCCAATTACGCTCCCAATATTGAAGAACAAAAAATATTTTCTAAAATCATTGAATATCATGAGGATGCTATTTCATTTTGGCAGAAATACAATGTACATCATCCTTTTTTATTAGATGGATATAAAGGAGATGGGCGAAAATATCATAAAGAATTTTCAAAAATTAGACTTTCTTGCAAAGATGCTTCTCGTATTTCATTTATCGAGCTTCTTCATCTTCCCACAACTGGTAGAAATGATTTGAAAAGCTCTGATCTTGATAAAAATCATCTACAATACATTCATAAAGCCATTTTTTCAGAACACACTAAAGCTGTATTTATCTCTGATGCTGTTTTTAAATTAATGAAAAAAACATCTATATTTTCATGGATGAATGATGCTAAACAAATAGAAGGACATACTCTTAAAGTTTTTCATGAAAAAAAACCTTTAATCTATAAGCATTTACATTTTTCAACTTATGGAAAGTTTCAAGCTCAAAAAGAGGAAGAGATAAAAGCAATTCATAATATTATTCTAAAATCAAACATCTGTGATTTAACATAAAATCTCATATACGAAATTCGGTTGTTAGAAACCATTTAAAGTGTCTGTATTCTCACCAATAAAAATGTCTGGTCTATGATGCGCATCAACATCATGGACTGGATATGAACTTGAGATGCTGATCACTATGTCTGACAAGGAAATACAACGTCTTGCTGTTCTGCAAGACGTTCGAGATCAACGTATTACACAAGTCCGTGCTGCAGAAATTCTGAATCTTTCAACCCGTCAAATTACCCGGTTATTGCACAAGCTCAATCAAGACGGTGTTTCAAGTCTGGCACATTCCAGTCGTGGTCAACCGGGTCATCGTCGCCATGATGACTTGTTAAAATCAAAGTGCCTTTCCATTATTTCTGAACATCTGCTGGGCTTTGGGCCCACCTTGGTGCATGAGAAGCTCAGCAGCATGTTTGCCCTAGATATCCCGGTAGAAACGCTTCGGCGCTGGATGACGGCCAATGGCCTCTGGATTCCTCGATCCAAGCGCCTGAAGCGTCCATATCAGCCACGTTATAACCGTGATTGCTTCGGTGAGCTGATCCAGATTGATGGCTCATATCATGACTGGTTTGAAGGCCGTTCCGCCAAATGCTGCTTATTAGTTTATATCGATGATGCTACCGGAAAGCTCTTGCATCTGCGCTTTTGTGAGGCGGAAACGACCTTTGACTATATGATTTCTACCCGAGCCTACATTGAACAATACGGTAAGCCTCTGGCCTTTTACAGCGACAAACATTCGGTATTTAGAGTCAACCAGAAATCCAGCCAGGACAGCCAGATCACGCAATTTGGGCGGATTCTGAATGAGTTAAACATTGATATTATCTTTGCTAACTCATCCCAGGCTAAGGGTCGTGTGGAACGTGCCAATAGAACCCTTCAGGACCGTCTGATCAAAGAGATGCGCCTGGAGGGTATTAATTCGATTGCCGAAGCAAATGCATGGCTGCCCTGCTTTATTGAGCAGTTCAATCGGAAGTTTGCCAAGTGCGCGAGAAATTCCAAAAACTTACATCGCCCTTTAACAGAGTCTGATGCTGAACTGGATGATATTTTTACCTGGCAGGAACCGCGTAAGGTCACCAAGAATCTGACCATTACCTATGACAAGTGTATTTATATGCTTGAACCAACTGAATTGAACCAGAAATTAGTTGGACAATACATTTCATTTCTAGAGTATCCGGATGGTACTGTGGCTATCATGCATGAGGGACGGAAGATTAACTACAGCATTTTCAATAAACTGACTGGACTGCAGCAGAATGAAGTGGTTGAGAATAAAAGATTAGGTTCAGTCCTGGCACATATCCAGCAACAGCATGAAGCATTGGAAAAACAGAATAAACGTTCCCGTGCCAAGAAAAGTATGCCGAGTCGTAAAGCTCAGAAAGCAATTATTGAACAAAGAAATTTAAATCCTGTGCTTGACTCTTGTAGTTAAAAACAGGACATTTTAAATGGTTTATCGCATAGACATTTTAATTGGTGAATAACATAAAAATAAATAGTGTTAAATTTCAAAAAGTTATGATATAAAAAATCGAGGACGCAAACCCGAAAAGCCGGCTTGGAAACAAGTCGGCTTTTTTATGATCTTTTTTGATAGTTATTGCCAATAAAGTTGTTTAAAAAGTAGCCAATTTCAAGATTTTTGCAATGTTCTCAAGACCCCAGGATCTGAAATCATCCACATTTCCTGTGGATAAAATTTAGGCTATTTTGTGCGTATATGCTCACACCAATCTCGGCCCTTTGCTGCTATCCGGAATACTGAAACTTTCCTATGATGAACTCATCAGGAACAGGAAGTTCCATAACATAAAACAAAAATTATAAGTTATTGCACAAGGACCAGAGGGTAACAACGGTACGCGAAAAGATAATAAAAAACCCCGACAGGATGTTGGGGTTTTTTATTATCTCAATTTTCTAAATTAGACTTGGATGAGCATCCAGAATACGAATTAGAGTCGCTGCAGGACCAGTCGGATAGCGACGGCCTTGTTCCCAGTTTTGTAGCGTTCTCGCGCTGATATGCAAACGTGCAGCGAATTCTGCCTGGGTTAATCCAGTTTTCTCACGTACTTCTTTAATATCCGGCAATTCGACCTCTGTGACTGGCACTGTTGCAAATAACCACGAATGGTAAGCTGAAGACTGTTTTAGCTAAAGGTGCAGCATATGAATCCTTTCCATGGTCGGCATTTTCAGGGCGAAATCATTCTTTGGGCTGTGCG